>LSCF01000048.1 GCA_001577025.1 Fidelibacterota bacterium TCS55
GTGCCAAAATAGATTTTATTTGAACATGTGGGAAAAGGTGCACATAAGCGATTATTATTTACATCCATCCAATTCAGATTAGGCATATTACAAAATGCCTCTGAAACACGGCCCTTAAATTGATTATTCCGTAAATCAATTCCATATAATTCTGGTAACGATGCCAGACTATCTGGTATTCTGCCTGAAAATTGATTATCCCTCAAATTGATATATCGAAGCTTTTTTAAATACATGATCGAGTCGGGTATCTCACCAGACATTTGGTTATTATTCAGCTCAAGATATTCGAGGTTTGTCAACCTTCCAATCGATTCTGGGATTGTGCCGGTCAATTGATTCTCATGAAAAAATATGCCAAATAAATTGGAAAGGTTCACAATGGAATCAGGAATATTTCCTGAGAATTGGTTACCTTGAAAATGAAGATAGTGGAGTTCCTTTAATCGGCCTAACCACGATGGAATTTCCCCCGTTAACTGGTTGTACTCAACTGACAATGAACGCAATTTAGATAAATTTCTTAATGTATCAGGCAGCGCGCCGGTAAATGTATTCCCGTTAATCCGTAGATATTCCAGTTCAGATAATGCACCAATGGTTTCTGGTATCTGTCCAATGAATTTGTTATCTGACATATTAAGGGAATATAGTTTAGTCAATTTAGCCATTGATTCCGGGAGCGAACCTGTGAGTTCATTACTATATATTTCAAATGATCGGAGTTCCTGCAATTCTGTTATTTCATCAGGGATGGTACCCGTCAATTTATTGTTCCCCACATTGAAATAATGAAGATTGGCTAAGTCTTTAATATCACTGGGTATGATTCCGGTAAATTCATTGTCATATAGGTATAAACTATACAGATTATTGAAGTCCCATATAAATGATGGCAGCGTTCCCGATAGTTGATTATTGCCAAGTGAAAGGGATGATAAATTTGATAAATACTGTAATGAATCGGGTATGGTGCCGGTGAATTCATTTCCGCTTAAATTGAGATTGTCCAAGTTCGACATTCTTCCAATCCAGTTAGGGATTATCCCTGAAAATTGATTATAACTCACATTTAACTGCCTGAGATTCGGCATATATTGAATTGAATCCGGGAGGGTGCCAGTTAATTGATTATAGTATAGCGAAAAATGCCTAATGTTTGACATGCGGTATATCAACGGAGGAAACTCGCCGGATAGTTGATTGTTCTCTAAATAGAAATTTTCCAATTTTGTTAAATGGATCAAAGAATCGGGCAAGGGTGTAGTGACATCACTCCCATACATAGAAAAATAGTTCACCTCTGTTAAATTGCCTACACTGGATGGCAATGGTCCATTAATGGAAAAATTATAGACATGAAAATAGGTCATGCGTCCATTAGACCACTGCTGGTGTCCTATATCTAATGGCGCTGTTCCACTTCCGTTCAACGTAGCAATATCTTCAAGAAATTGGATATCTTTTTCCCAATAGCACGTACCATTAATATCCACATAACCCGTATTACAGCTTTGTGCGTTCAATAGCGATTGCCATAAGTTTATCATGAAAATAAGAGAAATGATTCCGAGTTTTTTATCGAACATCAATGATCCCTTTTCCAAAAGCCTTTAGTGATAATTCGTTTGCAGACGAATCCAAAATAATGGTTTCTTGACTAATCAAAATTGGCGCTTCTCCGGATGATTTTGCACTAAACTCAATATTGGCTATATCACCAGTCCCACCTACAGATTTGCTATTGGCCCCTAAAAATGTGATGTAAATAGTCAAGATGCCGTTTTCTGTATCATTATCTGTAACAAAAAATGGTGAATTTTCATCCGAGAAAAGAGAGCCAGCCGTAACGGATCTCACCGCCAGTTTCGCCGCGTCATAGTGAACGGGGATCTGGGCCATCCCTACATTATCTACTTTCATGGCATACACATCTACATGGGCGGGTTTCCCATAGGATGCCTCCACACGATCCGGGAAAAAAACGATAGCAGGCGGCACAATACCTTTGGAGTCTGCCGCTTCCAAGTCTAATGAATTATCAAAGATTGGTTCGTGTATTTCACAAGCCATGAATCCGAGCCACCCAACGAGCAGAATGGGCTTAATCCAACGCAATGTAAATCCTCAATTGGGGACTTTTTAATTCAGGGGACATAGTTATGTCCATACCTAAGGATTCATCTTTAGGTGTATCCGGTAAGGGTCCGGCGACATAAGCATGGATGATATTGGCAATCCAAATTGCGCCACCAACCGTAGCAAATAATTTTAAGCGATCATTTGCTGAATGTTCGTCTTTCAGTATTTTCTTCGCATCTGCTTTCAGGGAAGCAATTTCATCATGATCTGTAGATGCATTGTAATTTTCATAACTGGATTCAAACTCGTCGTATGCCTTGCTGTATTGTGAATAAGAAAGAATGGCCAGTGTGGTGGCTCCCAGTCCAGAGCCCAACCAAATTTTAGCGGATGTCTTTCGACCCAAGAAGTATTGGCCCCATCCGGGCAGTACCGTCGATCGCCATAATGCACCCAATTTTGCCTCTCTCAACCTTTTCGCTGCAGCTATTCGTGCAGCTTCAGCCTGGTCAATGGCAATTTGTTTTGCCTCTTCTTCTTTTACCACCTTTTCTTCTTGAAGGGCACGGGGTGAAATTCGATTAACCAAATTCCATGCCAATAATTCAATTTCGGTAATAATACCATGAGGATCACCATTATAAAATACACGCCGTTCTTCTACTGTCGCCCTTTTCTCCACTGAGAATAAATCTACATCAAATGTGTACCATCCATCTTTATTAACAATATTCCCCCGTACTATATAATCTACACCCAACATATTTCCGATTTCGATTGCGCATGACTCCGAAAGACAAGGATCGCCTAACATGCCTCTCTCATCCAAAATTTCATTTACTGTTGTGCGACTCACAATTGCCTGAATGGCTTTGGTTCTTTCCAACTCTTGGCCAAAATGATCGGTTAGGACATCCAGCTCCAACCGAACCATACCTGATCCCGCAAAGGGTAAAATAGCTACTGTTGTGAAAGATGTATCTTGCTGTAGAGCTACATTTGGAATAGAAGTCCTACCGGAAAGAGAAAAATATTTAGGGGGTGAAAATGAAAAAAGAGACTGTCCTGTTATTGGGAGAGCAGATACCCATAGAATAATGAAAAATAATTGAAATGTTTTTTTATTCAATATCCAGTCTCGAATTAAAATAAATCTAATTTACGGCTTATATCGTTTTTGCGCTTTTAATAAATATATGTCTGCTTTTTCTGTTTGTCCATCCTGTGCCAGAGATACAATACGTAATCCTTCTAATAATGGAATAGCTGTGTTGTCATAATTGGAATAAAAAGCATCCATAGCTTTGGCAATGATATCCACCTGATAGCCTGCTTCCTCTGACCGATGTTCATCTATGATGTCATAAAATCGTTCGATATAATATGGCTCCACCCAATTGGGGTCCTGATTGAATTGTTTTTTCACTTCTTGCTTATGATGAAACTTCAGCTTGGCGCCGGCAGAATATACACCGTTAATAAAAGCGACTTTTTCTTTCATCCCAAGGGATTCCCAATAGGTGGCCGGGGTGCGCATCTGCCCAAATAAACATGTGAAAAAAAATAGGATGCCAAATATGTGTTTAATTTTCATTTTAATTCATCAAACTGGTTTACAATTGGGACCCTTCTCCCCATCCCAAATGCCTTAGAAGTTACGCGTAATCCCGGTGCAGCCTGCCTTCTTTTATATTCATTGATTCGGATGCGGCGGGATATGTCTTTTACCAGTTCCGCATCAAATCCTTCATCAATTAATTCTGACGGTGATTTTTCGTCTTCAATCAGTGCCGACACCAATGGGCTCACTACATCATAATCGAATGGATCTACTTGATCAGGGCGTAATTCGGCAGAAGGTGGTTTTTCTATGGAATTCACAGGGATTCGATCAAAACCTGCTTTTTCATTGACCCAGCGAGAGAGTGCATATACATCTGTCTTGGATAAATCTGATATTACAGCTAACCCTCCGTTCATATCACCATAGAGCGTGCAATAACCCATGGCCAATTCAGTTTTATTTCCCGTGGATAACACCAGCCAATTGAATTTATTGGATAATGCCATAAGAAGCGTGCCGCGAATCCTTGCTTGTATATTCTCTTCCGCCACGCCCGAATCTGTATCCATGAAACTTTGAAACAATGCATCATCAAAAGTATTTGCGGTGGATTCAATTGGAATTACCCGATAATCAATGCCCAAATTTTCAGCAAGAGTTCGAGCATCATCTTTACTGTGATTACTGGAATACTTTGATGGCATGGATACACCATGGACACTCTCTACCCCAAGTGCATCGACAGCAATACATGCAGTTAAACTGGAATCAATACCACCGCTGAGACCCAATACGGCTTCTTTATGGCCGGTTTTGGAAAAATAGTCCCGAATGCCCAACACAAGGGCATTATACATTTTTTCTTCCCGTTTTGCCTTGAATAATTCTATGGGCTGTGCTTCTGCTAAATCCACCGTGAGCATTCTTTCTTCAAAAGCATCTCCCTGGGCGATTAAGTTATTTTGACCATCATAAACTAAAGATTGCCCGTCAAAGATCAATTCATCTTGAGCCCCCACCAGATTGCAATAAATAAAGGGTATGGATGTATCTGCTACCTTTGATTGAATCAATTCGGCACGGTCTTTCAGTCGACCGGTTCGAAAAGGAGAAGCAGAAATGTTGATAATGAGGTCAGCGCCCCTCTGCTTCATTTCTTGGGCCAAATTGCAGGCATAATCCTTATCCCATAAATCCTCACAAATTTGAAGACCTATTTTTGTGGACTTTCCATCAACATCAATATCAAAAACAGCTGGCTCAGTACCATTTTTAAAATAACGATCTTCATCAAATACATCGTAAGTAGGGAGTAAAATTTTCTTATAATACCCAAGAGTCTGTCCATTGCCGCAAATAAATGAACAATTGTATAATCCTTCATCTGTTTTTAAAGGAGCACCAAGTACCAACGGAATCGTCGATCGGTTCGCAATATCGTCTAGTGCGTCCGCCGTATCTTGAATAAATTGATCCCTGAGTAATAAATCTTGAGGAGGGTAGCCAATGAGAACCAATTCAGGAAATACAATCAAGTCGGCCCCTTCATCAATAGCCCTTTGATACCATTCGATGATTTGGGCCTTATTTTTCTGAATTGCCCCAACGATAGGGTTGATTTGGCAAAGGGTAATTTTCATTTAACTTGAAATATTAAAATCAGAGAATTGATTGGTCAATCCACTCCAATCTACTTCCACATTTTCAACGCGAGAAAAGAGCGGGCCTTGTTTTATTTTTTTAATGAGTGATTCTAATCCCGCCTTGGTGCCTTCTGCCTTCACTTCTACTGTGCCATCCGGTAAGTTTTTTGCATATCCGCATAAACCCATTTCGCGGGCGGCCTGAACAGTAAACCAACGAAAACTTACCCCTTGTACTTTTCCGGAAACAATCAATTTGACGGATAACTCATCTTCCATTTAATAATTCATTAACTTTATTTATTACATCATTTGGAGTATTTGCTTTATGTAATTCTTTCATGTCCCATGTTTCATACCCCACCACTGGCTTTTCCAGTTGAAAGGCATAAGCAATTTCACTCAATGTACCATATTTACCTGAGATGGCAACGGCCACATCACAATTATACGCAAGGATCACATTACGGCCAATACCGATGCCTGTTGAGACTGGAATATTAATATGTCCATTGGCTTCTACCTTATCTGTACCTTTTAGGATGCCGACGACTGTACCCTTGGCTTCACTAACCCCTTCGGCAATAGCTTCCATAACCCCTTCTCCTCCTCCACAATAGACCAAAAATTTGTTTTCAGCTAAAAGGCGTCCAATGGCAACCGTATCCGCATAGACCTCATCTGTTATATCTCTACCACCGAAAACGGATATTCTGGCACGATATTCCACTAGGGCTCAATCCGATACATCGTTCGAGGATATGGTATTGCTTCACGAACGTGTTTTGTTCCACAAATCCAGCCTACTGTCCGCTCAAGACCCAATCCGAATCCCGCGTGAGGTACTGACCCATATTTCCGAAGATCTAAATACCACTGGAATGGCTCTACGGGCAAGTTATGTTCTTTAATTCGCCCCAAGAGAATATCATGATCATCTTCACGCTGTCCGCCACCGACAATTTCGCCAAATCCTTCAGGCGCAATCATATCGACGCCCAAGGCCAAATCCTCATTCTCTGGGTCACGCTTCATGTAAAATGCTTTAATGTCAGCCGGCCATCTGTGAATCATTACGGGCCGATCAAATTCTTCCGAAATAATGGTTTCATCTGTTCCACCAAAATCAGATCCATATTCGAAATCAACTCCCTTATCTTTCAGGATTTTAGCTGCTTCATCATAGGTAATTCGAGGAAATGGCGGCACCACTTTTTCTAAAGATGAGGTGTCTCTTTCCAATATCTTCAATTCTTCCTGACAGTGTTCAAGACACCACTGAACCACATAACTCACATGTTTTTCTGCCCAATCCATGTTTTCATCTAAATCACAGTAAGCCATTTCCGGTTCGATCATCCAAAATTCAGTGAGATGACGTCTAGTTTTGGATTTTTCTGCTCTGAAGGTGGGTCCAAATACATAAATCTTTCCGAAGGCCATGGCGCTGGCTTCGCCATAAAGTTGTCCACTTTGAGTCAAATATGCTGATCGATCAAAATAATCCAACTCAAATAAGGTACTTGTCCCTTCCACAGAATTCCCGGTAAGGATTGGAGAATCCATAAGCGTAAAGCCATTATCATCATAAAAGTCGCGGGTAGCTTTAATCACTTGATGGCGAATTCGCAGAATGGCATTTTGGTTTTTGGATCGGAGCCATAGATGACGGTTATTCATAAGAAAGTCTGTCCCATGCTCTTTATGAGAGATGGGATATTCATCGGCGATTTGGTGAACTTCTATGTTCGTCACGCCCAATTCATAACCACCAACGGATCGGGGTTCTGCCCGTACGGTTCCCGTTACTGTTACCGAGGACTCCTGCGTCAGTTCATTTTCTAAATTAAAAATGGCTTCATCTGTTTCTGCCTTTACCACAACACACTGAACCAATCCAGTGCCATCTCTAAGAATTAAAAACCAAATTTTCCCGATTGACCGCAGGTTATAGACCCATCCATTTAGGGTAACTTCCTGGCCGTCATAATCTTTTAATTGTGCAATTGTTGTTTTCATATTTTCCATATTTCAAATTAAATAAGTTGTGATATTACCACGATGTCATGATTTCGTTCAAAACATCTTCCGCAATTTTTGTTACGGCCACAGTAGTAGCAAATTCCCTGGGATCTCCAAATTCATCATCATCTTCCCCATCAATTAAACCATCGCCGTCATTATCGATGGCATCCGAACTGATATCACCGGAAAGTCCATATGCCCCCCACCCTGAAAAGCTTTTCTCAAGGAGGTTTTTATCATCACGCACATCATACCATTCCACTTTCATATGAACTGTAAATCGATACTCAGTCACTGCTTCTTCTTTAGTGAATGTATAAGGTGCATCGGATACGCGTGTAATGGTTCCCCTTAGAATGGAAGTCGCCTGATCTTCATCCGTAACCCTTAATATATTTTCTTCATTGAACTTCACCAATAGATTTTCCGTGACCGATTCACTCATGCCGAATTCTGCCGTTTGATTTTCTACAATTGGAATAGCGATCGAATTAATATGCGCAGGAATGCTCCCGGCCATGGAGTAATACATGCAAGAGGTGGTCAGAGCAGCCCAAATCACAAACAAAAGAGTGCGAATAATTAACTTACCCATTGGATTTTATTTTCCTCTCCAAACCATACTGGTCAATCTTTCGATATAAGGTCCTCTCGCTCATACCTAGAGATTTAGCAGAGGCTCGTCTATTGTTATTGAAAAATTTTAGCGTTCGTGCAATCGCTTCCCGTTCAAGGTCTTCTAAACTCATATCTCCGATGGAACTGTTTTTGATGAAATATTCAGATTCTTCATCGATATGAAGGCTGGGGGTGACTTCACCGCTTTCCTGAGGTATCAAAGGCAATCCCATTTGACTTTGCACCGGCGGTGTTTCTTGAGAGGCAATTTGTTTTAAAAATTCTACATCCTGACGGAGTAAGAATAACTGCCGTAAAATTAATTCTCTTTCAGCTGATTCGGCTGGCTGAGACATAACCACCGGCAAAGCAGTATTATTTTGAGCGTCACCATTTAATCCTAACTGTCGCTCCACCATTTCAACTGTAATCCGCTCCCCTTTTTCCAAAACTATGATACTTTCTACAAAATTCTTCAATTCTCTTACATTTCCATCCCATGAATAATTTTTCATAGTACGGATGGCTTCCGGCATAAATCCGCGATACAACATATCATTGGATCGTGTGAATTCTAATGCAAACCGCTCTACCAACAAGCTGATATCTTCTACTCGATGGCGAAGTGCCGGGGAATCAATCGTAACTGTTTTCAGTCGATAATACAAATCTTGGCGAAATTGTCCTTTTCGAACCAAATCGCCCAAATCTTTATTGGTGGCTGCAATAACGCGGACATCCGTATTCTTGGATTTTGATGCACCCACGGGCATGAATTCACCGCTCTCCAACACACGAAGAAGTTTTACCTGGGTTTCTAGAGGCGTTTCTCCAATTTCATCTAGAAAGATGGTTCCTTTGTTGGCTGATTCAAAATATCCCTTTCGATCATCTCTCGCATCTGTATATGCACCCTTTTTATGGCCGAAAAGCTCACTTTCAATAATACCTTCAGGTATTGCACCGCAGTTTACCGTTACCAATGGCTGGTGAGACCGTTTTGAATTTTGGTGGAGCGCTTTGGCGATCATTTCTTTTCCTGTGCCTGATTCGCCTGTAATAAGAACGGAAATATCAACCGGCGACACTTGGGCCACCATTTCCAGCACTTGCTGAATTGCATCTGATCGACCGATGATGCCTGACTTCTGTTGGATTCGTTCAATACTCATTAAAATGCCTTTGCTAATTCTTTTTCAATTTTGGTGATTTCGTCCCTCAAATTCGCTGCCCGCTCAAAATCCAGATTTTCTGCAGCTTCAAACATTTCTTGTCGCATCATATCCACAGCGAGTTTTTTATCCATTTCGCTGAAATCATCCCCTTTACGGCTTTTGTAAGGCACTTGTTCAGGTTCGTGGATTGAGTCTGCTACAGCAGTGGACCCAATGATGTCATCTGTAGATTTATACACAGTGGTGGGTGTAATACGGTTATCCGCATTATATTTTTCCTGGATGGCTCTTCGCCGGGTGGATTCATTGATTAAATAATCCATAGCATCGGAAACATTGTTGCCATACAAAATCACCTGACCATTGATATGTCGTGCCGCCCTACCGGCCACCTGCATGAGTGAACTACGAGAACGTAAAAAGCCCTGTTTATCTGCATCAATGACCGCTACCAATGATACTTCAGGAAGATCTAACCCTTCACGGAGAAGATTAATCCCCACCAAAACATCAAATTCTCCCAATCGTAGATCCCGTAGAATCTGGACCCGTTCGAGCGTATCCACTTCGCTATGGAGGTATCTCACGCGGAGGTTGACCCCACGTAAATATTCAGATAAATCTTCTGCCATTCGTTTTGTAAGGGTGGTGATTAATGTTCGTTCATTTCGCTCTACCCTTTCACGGATTTCGCCAATAAGATCATCGATTTGCCCATGGCTCTTACGCACTTCTACTTGTGGATCCAACAATCCTGTGGGACGGATAACTTGTTCCACCACTACCCCATTGGCCAATTCCAATTCGCGATCCGCCGGTGTTGCAGATACATGGAGCATCTGTTTTTGGGTGGCATGGAATTCTTCAATTTTCATGGGACGATTATCCAGCGCACTGGGCAAACGGAATCCATGTTCTACCAATACTTCCTTCCGTGCACGATCACCATTGTACATGGCCTGAATCTGCGGTAGCGTCACATGAGATTCATCAATGATAGTCATAAAATCATCAGGGAAAAAGTCAATCAATGTATAAGGGCGCTCACCGGGCTTACGCCCAGAAAAATATCGGGAATAATTTTCAATACCGGAGCAATATCCTACTTCCATCATCATTTCCAAATCAAAATTGGTCCGCTGCTCCAATCGTTGTGCTTCTAATAATTTATCATGGGCTCGTAATAATTCTAATCGGTCAATCAATTCACTGCGTATTTCACCTGAAATCCTGTTAATCGTTTCCTGATCTGTAACAAAATGCTTACCGGGATAAATAAATTCATTATCCATCTCTTTCAGAATTTCACCTGTTAATGGATGAAACCGCATAATTTGATCAATTTCATTACCGAATAGCTCCACCCTAATTCCCACATCTTCATAGGCGAGATAGATTTCAATCACATCCCCACGCACACGGAATGAACTCCGCTCAAAGACCGTATCATTCCTGAGATAATGAATATTGATTAAACTTCTTAAAAACGCCTTCCGATCCAGAATAGCGCCACGCTTCAAGTGGATAACCTTATCTTTATACTCGTCAGGAGAGCCAATACCATAAATACATGAGACAGAACTGACAACTATCGTATCTCTACGACTTAATAGAGAACTGGTTGCTTTCAATCGCAAAATATCAATTTCTTCATTTACAGACATATCTTTTTCGATAAAAGTATCGGTCACAGGCAGATAGGCTTCCGGCTGATAATAATCATAATAACTGATAAAATATTCCACCGCATTATTCGGGAACAACTGTTTGAATTCGCCATACAACTGAGCCGCCAAGGTTTTGTTGTGGGAAATAATCAATGTGGGCCGTTGCACCTTTTCAATCACATTGGCCATGGTAAAGGTCTTCCCTGAGCCGGTGATACCCAACAATACTTGATGCTTATCACCACTATTCAATCCTTGAACCAACCCATCAATAGCTTGGGGCTGATCCCCTTGGGGCTTGAATTCTGAATGGAGTTTAAACTCTGTCATAACGGCAAATTTACCTCGGTTAATTTATACGATACAATGGCAGAGTTGGAATAATTATAATGAAAATATTATATAAATTTATATTCATTTCTCCTTTTTTTAGGATTCTCATTTTAAGAGGGTGTGAAAAATGGATGATCAATATTAAAATCCAGACGCATTAAATAAAGGAATTGGGGATACTTCCCTATAAATTAATCACCGAGGCCCTTAAGCATTTTTCAATCCATCGCTTCTTTCGTTAAATACATATCCAATATATAAATGAGACCATTCCTTAAACAGTTCAAGTTAGATCGCATCAATTTGCGTCTTTCCCACCTTTCATTTTCAATCATCTACTCTGTCGTTACGTATGTCGTTTATAATGCATTCACACTCGATAAAATTGCCAAATGGTTCTATGTAAAAGGAGAATATGACTACCTAGGACTCGGTGCATATTATTTGGTAGGGCTCTCCCTTGCTATCGCCGTATTTATGCTTGTGGCTCATAAATGGACGATAAAACCATTTGCTATATTTTTCACAATCCTCAGCGGGATGTCTACCTATTTCATCGTGAAGTATGATGTGGCCATCGACTTGAGTATGCTCGAGAATACATTGAATACCGATCCCACTGAAGTGCGAGGTTTATTATCATTTCAAATGATTCCCTATATATTTTTTCTCATCCTACTCCCAAGCATTGGAATATATTTTGTAGATATCCATTTTAAACCCAAGGGTAAATACCTTATTGAATCTCTTGTTGCCTTTGCCGGATCATTCATTTTAGCGTTGGCTTTGCTCTACGCCCAATTCAATCCCATCCACCGTGCAGGAAATATGTCGAGAAAATACATTGTTTATCAATTGACGCCGGTGAACCATATGCAAAGTATCATTGGTCTGATTCAATATAGAATACAGGATCTATTTCCGGGTAAAGCGGACGAACCCATCTTTGTGACGGCAAATGCCACCCAATTTGATGAAGACTTAATTGTCGTTTTGGTAGTGGGTGAATCGGCTAGGCAGAAAAATTTTAACCTATATGGATATAATCGGGAAAAAACGACTCCCATCCTATCCAATGTTGAGGATCTCCATGCGCTTAATGGTATAGCCAAATATGGTTCTACACTCTATGCCCTGCCTCATATTTTCAAAAAACAGGATGTATCCATCGCCACTATTTCTGCTGCAGCGGGAATTCATACTGCATGTTATTCTCATTTCTCACTCTATGATAATTGCGGCACAGTGGACCAAATCCGCGTATCCAATTGTAAATATGGAGATGACTGCTATGACGAAGATGTGATTCCCCTATTGAAAAAAAACCTCAGCACTTATGAAAATGGCCAACGATTTATTGTCCTTCATTTGGGAGGTGGTAGTCATGGACCCAATTATCAAAAACGGATTCCTGAAGACTATTACCGTTTTCAACCTTTATGTGATGATGCGGACGTCATCAATGAATGCACTGAGAATGAACTCTACAATTCCTACGACAATACCATTCTTTACACGGATTATGTCCTTGGTAATATCATCAAAGAATTGGATGAATCGAATGCCCCCTATGTATTCATTTATATCTCAGATCATGGAGAGTCACTTATGGAAGAAGGCCGAGTATTCCATGGGATGCCACCGGGGATTCCACTTCCGCCAGAACAAAAGCAAGTCCCTCTACTGGTAAAATCATCCATTCCACTCACAATTTTAGATCGAGATGAATATCCGCAACCCCATGTGTTTGATTCAGTTTTGGACCTTTTGTCCATCGAAACCAATATTTCAGATAAGTCCGATAGTTTTCTGAAAAAATGATTAACACTGTAAATTCCACATAATTACCTATGGAGGTATCATGAAAAGATCATTTAGAATATTTTTTATTGCACTAGGAATTTTTTCAGCGATTTGTGCCCAGTCCCTTCGCCAGGTCCGACCTGAATCGGTTGGCATGTCATCTGAACGGTTGAGGCGTCTATCTCAACAAATGGATGCATACGTGAGTAATAATCAACTCGCTGGTAGTGTCACTATGATCTTAAGAAAAGGAAAAATTGCCTATACACATGCAAATGGATATCGAGATATAGAATCAAATGATGTCATGGAAGAAGATGGCATGTTTCGAATCGCTTCCCAAACCAAAGCCATCATCAGTGAGGGTATCATG
>LSCF01000049.1 GCA_001577025.1 Fidelibacterota bacterium TCS55
AACAGGGGTATAATTTTGGAAATAAGACCTGATTTCATTTTGGCGATCTACATCAACAAGATGCATAACGCCCTTATCAATTTCTAATTGCTTGAGATCTTCATCCTTAGCAGAAATCACCACATCGATTAGTGGATTCCCAATGCCGTAAATAATGGGTTGGTTTTGATTCATGAATTTGGAATGTTTTGATTGATGATATTAAAATTTCAAAATCTTGTCATTTTGCGGGTCAATTTTACTTGACCTTTTTAATAGAGTCCAAGTCTGTTTTCAATAATACATTGAAGAAAATTTAAATTTATTTTGAAAGAGTTAAAGGCTTGCCCCCTTCAGAAAAGGCCGCGTATATTCAATGACCATGGCCTCGAAAACCTTTGCAATTATAACTGATGTGCATTCTAATGTGGCTTCCCTGAGAGAGGGACTTTCCATCCTAGATACCCGTTCAGATATCGATCAAATCATCTGCCTGGGAGATTGTTTTGCCCTTGGCCCTGATCCAAAGACCACTTTAGAATTACTTCAATCCATTCCGGATTGTATTTTTATCCGCGGGAACCACGATCGATATTTGCTTGAAAAATTATGGACACAGGAGCGGCCAAATTTAGAAGGAATGTCTCCGGATGATCCCATTTGCCAAGCCATTGTTGCCAATGAAGAATGGACGGCCAATGAATTGGGTGATGCTGGTGTGAATTTTTGCAACGCCATGCACATTGCCCATCGCGAAATTGTTGGCAACACATTGGTAGAATTCACCCATGCTTGGTATCAACGGGATGATGTCCCCCCCACTATGGATGAAGCGCTTGCATGGCGAAATCATGTATCGAATGGGAACCCTAATATAGAACAATTTATTTTTGTCCATGGCCATGTCCATACACCGCGAAATGAGTCTGCGGAGAATATGACTATTTTATGTCAAGGTGCTACGGGCCTTCCATTTGACGAAGACCCCCGAGGTGCTGTCGCATTCTTAACTGTGGGTGAAGAAGTGAACTGGGATGTGGTTCGATACGACTATAACCGAGATGAAACCATTGATCTTTTAGAAAAACGGCAGCCGCCTTTCTACACAAATTTGCAAAATACAGTTCGTCACGCATCGATACGAAACGACCTTTAAGGTCAGCCCTCTTTCCCGTAATTTCACCCCCTAATTCAGAACATTAAATGCTCTATTTCGATCACAGTGCTACCACGCCTATTCACCCGGATGTACTCGCCAAGATACAATCCGTTTCCCAGGACCATTTTGGGAATCCATCTAGCATTCATTCTTCGGGACGAAAATCTCGAGCCATATTAGAATCTGCCCGACGGACCATTGCAGAATCCATTCATGCAGAATCATCTGAAATTGTATTTACAGGCAGCGGTACAGAAGCAAACAATGCAGTGCTATGGTCAATGGCCCAACGCGAAAAGCGGCATGTGATTACATCAATGGTCGAGCATCCGGCTGTATTGAAAGTATTACAAAAGTTAGAACCTTTTGGCGTGACCTTTACTGCCCTGTCTGTGGATAGTCATGGACTTGTGGATCCAAAGGAATTGGAAAAAGCGATTCAGCCCGATACAGGTTTGATTAGCATTATGATGGTGAATAATGAAGTAGGGACTATTAATCCCATGGCATCGTTGGTAAAGGTGGCTCAATCCAAGGGCATTCCATTCCATTCAGATACGGTACAGGCATTGGGTAAAACACCATTATCTGCGAAAGCAATTCATGCGGATTATTTCAGTTTTTCTGCACACAAACTCTACGGTCCAAAGGGGGTAGGTTTTTTATTTAAACGGAAAGGTGCTTCTTTAAACCCACTAATTCTTGGCGGCAGTCAAGAAAGCAATCTCCGGGCAGGGACAGAAAATGTGCCAGGGATTGCTGGATTAGCCGAAGCCGTTCGATTGGCCACAGCACGGTTAGAAAACCGAAGGAATCATCTATCCGAATTGGAATCCATTTTTAAATCAGAAATGGCAACAGACAACATAGATGTGGTGTATAATGGCCATCCGGATTATCGTGTGCCCGGGGTTATTAGCGCCTCATTTCAAGGGCAGCGCAGTGATATTTTATTGGCAAAGTTAGACCGACAAGGTTTTGCAGTGTCGAGTGGATCAGCCTGCGGGTCAGGTTCAGTCGAGCCATCGCCAGTATTAGCAGCCATGGGCATATCTGAAGCACAAAACATCTCTACATTAAGAATCAGTTTTGGCCGGGGTAATTCAAGCCAAGAAGTGAAAAAGCTTGTCTCGGCCATTTCAAACATTATCCATGGCTGACCCTATCATCGTTGGTATCAGTGGGGGTGTGGACAGTTCTGTCACAGCACTCCGCCTTCAACAGGAAGGCTATGATGTTGAGTGTGTATTTATGAAAAATTGGGATGGGGAAGACGATAGCTGCACCGCAGAAGAAGATTATAAAGATGCCCTAGCAGTCTGCGATCACTTGGGTTTACCTTTAAGGAGTGTCAATTTTGCCCAAAACTATTGGGATAATGTATTTCAATATTTCATAGATGAATATGCGACAGGGCGCACACCAAACCCTGATGTTCTATGCAACCGCGAAGTCAAATTTAAAGCATTCCTGGACTATGCAATGGAGTTGGGTGCCGTAAAAATCGCCACTGGTCATTATGCACAAATCCATGAAACTGATGGCTCTTTTCAATTGCTAAAGGGATTGGATCCAAATAAAGATCAAAGTTATTTCCTTTATCTATTGGGGCAAGATGCCCTTTCAAAAAGTATGTTCCCGATTGGAGAGATGGAAAAAACGGATGTTCGCAAACTGGCTGAATCATCGGGGCTAATCAATCATGCGAAAAAAGACAGTACGGGCGTATGCTTTATCGGCGAACAAAAATTTTTCAAAGATTTCCTCAAAAAATATATACCTGCCCAACCGGGACATATCCAAACGGTAGACGGTGCACCTTGCGGAGAGCATGATGGCCTTATGTATTATACCATGGGTCAACGGAAGGGGTTGGGTATTGGCGGTGGCCATGGCGATAAAGAAGCCCCATGGTTCGTTGCCGATAAAGATTTGGACAATAATATTTTATTCGTTGCTCAAGGTCATGATCACCCTGCTTTACACCATAAATATTTAGTGGCCAATCAAGTCCATTGGATTGGCGGTTCTCCACCAGCATCTTTAGATGGTATTGCCGCAAAGATACGATATCGACAAGCAGATCAGCCTTGCACCATTACTGATTTATCCTCAGATCAGATTCATGTAAAATTTGAACATAAACAATTTGCGGTTACCCCGGGGCAATCCATTGTGTTTTATGCCGGTGATCAATGCCTGGGTGGAGCTATAATTGAAAATCGAAATTAGTTTAAAATTCGCTGGAACTAATACGCCCTTTTATTTGTATTTTACCTATGCTTATGAAGACCATCATTAAAGGAATTGGGGTGCTGACCATCCTTTCTGCTATCGCAGTGGGGCAATTGCGGTCTGCCCTCCCAAATCAATCTTTGCCTGTGAATACACAGGGATTATCCCACGCAATAGGTGTCTCTCTGTTTGATCCCAGCCGGATCAGCATGAATCATAGTTTTAATCTCAGTATGACAAATTTTGCGGGACAATCCCTGACCATGGGTGCCTATACAAATCATATGAATTATATGATTAAAGATAATTTGAGATTATCGACTCAATTCAGCCTGGCATCCCCCATGGGCGGCATGAACCCCTATGCTCAAAATGGTTTGGGTGGTTCTCAATTTTATTATGGCGCCAGCTTGGATTATCAACCAACCGAAAATTTATTCGTAAAATTTTCCATGAATAATTATCCGCAATATGGTCAATTACGGCCATATTCTCGATTATATCATTCCCGATAGTGGCCAAGTCAAAGCGTCGCAAATCATCTAAACTTTTTTCGACACCTCGTAAAAAATCACGAGGCAAAAAAGCACAACGCATGGGTTTAATCAATGCGGGAATTGCAGTCATGTCCTTATTATTGGTTGCATTCATCTTTTCATTTTCAGGACGACAAACCCAAATGGGTGTGCCCATCGAAGTGAAATTCCCTTCCATGCCGGATACACCAAAATTGGCCACCGAAATTTATGATGCCAATCCCATGATGGATGTTGAAATTGAAATTTTAAACGGTTGTGGCGAACCGGGGTTGGCAGCCAAATTTTCTACCTTACTCAGACAGAATCGCGTGGATGTGGTGCGATCCGAAAATGCGGATCATTTTGAATATGATAAGACCATATTAATCCAACGCAGTGAAAATGTTTCTGGCATGAAGCATGTGGCTGATGCCTTAGGATTTAGCATTGACAATCCTGGACAGGTCATTACATCTGTTGACCCAAATCTGGATGTGGATCTCACATTGATAATCGGTAAAGATTTTCGATCTATATCTTCGATTCAATCTTATTTAAGTAACTGATCTACCCCATTGACGAATCCCACTTCTCATCCTGCTGACACCTCTGGTGATCTGGCAGCGAAAATTGCCCAATTTGCATTAAATAAAAAAGCGGACCATGTGTTAAGCATTGATGTCCAAAAACTCACCAGCATTACTGACCAATTTGTAATTTGCTCTGCTGATACAAATATACAAGTAAAAGCGATTGCGGATGGCATACGAAAAAATACGGTCCATAAACCCACCCGAATAGAGGGTTATGAACAACTGAACTGGGTCCTTTTAGATTATATTGATGTTATTGTCCATATCTTTAAAACCACTGAACGAAATTATTATAATTTAGAAAAACTTTGGGCTGATGCGCCAAAAACAGAGTACAATGATGACCATTTTACCGCAGCTAATCCAAGCACTAACTGAGACCATACAATCTCTCGGATACCCCGAAAAAGAGATTAAACTTTCGCCACCCAATAACCCTGAATTTGGGGATCTTTCAACCAATTTGCCCCTGACTTTAACAAAGGATTTAAAACTAGATCCAATGGCGATTGCCGAAACAATTAAAGATGAATTGAATCTTTCTGACGCCAATATTGATGCCATTACCGTTACACCACCCGGATTTCTGAATTTTAAAATTGGGAATACTTATTATCACCAAGTATTGTCTGAAATTCTTGAAAATGAACAGTATGGCAGGGGAAAATCCGGCGAAGGACTCACTGCCAATGTGGAATTTGTTAGCGCAAACCCCACCGGTCCGCTTACTGTTGGGCATGGTCGGAATGCTGTATTGGGTGATACGGTTGCCAATATTTTAGAATGGAATGGCTATGACGTCACCCGTGAATATTATTTTAATGATGCGGGTCGTCAAATGCGCATTTTAGGCCAATCGGTCGAAGCGCGATATTTTGAAATTTTGGGTAAAGATTATTTCTTCCCTGAAGACGGTTATGAAGGGAACTATATTAAATCAATCGCCCAAACTGTTTTGGATGAATTTGGTGATGATCTTAAGCCGGCAGATGAACAGTTTAAAACTCAGGCTGAAAAGGCCATTTTTGCCGATATAGAAAAAAGCTTATTTAAATTGGGTATCCATTTTGATCAATTCACCAATGAAAAAACATTCTATGAAAATGGCGAAATTGATCGATTCCTCGAGGAATTAAAAGCAAAAGATCTCATATATGAAAAAGATGGTGCCACCTGGTTTCGTGCCACTGCCTTGGGTAAAGAACAGGATCGGGTGTATATTAAAGGGACAGGCGAACCCACCTATCGTGTACCGGATACAGCCTATCACAGGGATAAAATAAATCGCAATTTTGACCTCATCATTGATGTATTCGGGGCTGATCATGCCGATACTTACCCGGATGTACTCCTGGCCTTAGATGCATTAGGAATGAAAACTGAACATATACACGTTCTGCTCTATCAATTTGTTACCCTTTTGCGCGGAGGTGAAAAAGTAAAGATGTCCACTCGTAAAGCCAATTTTGTCACCATGGATGAATTGGTAGAAGAAGTGGGCGCAGATGTGGTACGATACTTTTTTATCATGCGAAGTGTGAATTCCCATTTGAATTTTGATTTGGATTTGGCCGCGGATCAATCGGAGAAAAATCCGGTTTATTATTTACAATATGCCCATGCCAGAATCTGCAATATTATTAAGCATGGTGAATCCACGGGGATCAGTTCAGATGAAGAAGCATATGATGTATCTCTCCTTGTTCACCCTGCTGAAATCAAACTATTAAAGCGGCTGGAACAATTCCCTTCTAATGTGGAAAATGCGCTGGATTCGCTTGAACCCCAAACCATAGCAAATTATTTGCATGATACAGCTAATCAGTTCCATAAATTTTATTCAGAATGCCGCGTAATTGCAGAAGATTTACCTCTTTCTTTGGCGAGACTCGCACTGGTTAAAGGCACCCGAACCGTTCTAAGTAACGGATTATCCTTACTTGGCCTTACTGCGCCAGAACGGATGTAAATGACTGGATTTATCAACACTGAAATTCAATTTTTGGTCTTATGCCTTTCTACCATGTTTACATTGGTTAATCCATTGGGTATAACCCCTATTTTTGTCGTCATGACCGAACGGTTCTCTAAAACTGATCGTGTTCAGATTGCTAAAAAGGGCATTATCACTGGGACGATTACCTTGGTGGTATTCACTTTTTTAGGATCCATTATTTTTAATTTATATGGTATTACAATCGAGGCCTTTCAAATCATGGGGGGTATATTATTTTTCCGAAGCGGACTTAGAATGCTCGAAGCCCAAGTGGGACGCTCTCGCTCAACCGAATCAGAGAGAGAAGAAATTAAAGATGCAGATGAGATCGCCATCAGCCCGATTGGTGTCCCTTTAATCACAGGACCTGGTGCCATTACCGGCGTCATGCTTTTATCCGGCCAGACGCCATCCAATTATAGTATTGGCACTTTACTGATTGCTGTATTAATTACCATGACGGTATTTTATTATATTCTGAGAGCCGGAGATGGACTGGGAAAACGAATCGGTGTCACTGGCATGCGCGTCATTCAGCGCATTATGGGATTAATCCTTATGGTGATTGCAGTCCAGTTCGTGATTAATGGTATTGAAACAATTATTAATCGATTATAGCGGGGTTGCCTGCCGCCTGTCTACGCCAATGCTACGACAGGCATGAAACAAACTTTCTTCTATAGAATAATAATAAGTGGAGGCGGGGAGAATCGAACTCCCGTCCGAAATAGAATCCCGGTAAACATCTACATGTGTAGTCATACAGATTTGGCTTACCCAAAGCTGCCCTGATGACACAGCCACTTTAGGCAAAGTCTGTTAAAGTCTTATTCCGATATCACAGACAACAATCGAAACCAGCCTATGAAATTGACGCCCTTAGATCTGGCCATAGGCGCACCAAATCCAGGACGGGCCCGCTTAATTAAGCAGCGGCCATGTAGCCGTAATCGGCATTTATGGTTTTTCCAGTTGATTAACGAGAGACTGGACCTCGACATGCCATCTACCACGATGCATATCCCGTCGAAACCGATCGCCCCCAATTTTCAATAAACTTTTTGGAATCTACACCCAAAAAAGGAAATGCCGCAGAATCTTCAATTATCTTGAAAATGCTGCGGCTTATTTCCGAAAAATAAGGCTCTGAACGCCAACCCAGAGCCCTATCACTTTTTCACTTGCCAACCTCTTCAAATTGAATTCTTAAAGAATCCTGCCAAAAGAGGCGGTGCTAATATAAAGGCATTAAAAAATTGAACGCAATAGAGAAGTGATGAAATTTAATAATAAATTTTCTGCAAGACTTAAAGTGCTACTTTAGGTAAGTATTTTTATCGGTTCCTCTTAAATAATTATCCTGATTTTTTATTTATTTTTTGCTCGATTAGCTTAATGCCCTCCTACAAGTACATTTATACCAACTAAGGCGTTCATTTGCTATTTAACTATATGAGCATTAAACTTTCACCTCGATAATCGAATATCCTACACTAGGAGGCAGTATGCATAATTTAGATCGACGTCAATTTTTAGGCGCTTTCGCCAAACCGGCCGCCATCGCCACAGTTGCCATGGCCAACCCTAGCCTCATGGCAAAAGCCATTTCAAAATTCAAAACAGCCACCGGAGATCCGAAATCCATCGCCAGGGATGAATCCTACTGGCGAGAAATTCAACAGGGGTATACAGCTGACCGCAGTATGATCAATTTAAATAATGGCGGTGTGAGTCCATCACCAGCTGTAGTGCAGGATGCCATGAAGCGCCACCTGGATTTTTCAAATACCTCACCGGCCTATTCTATGTGGCGAATCTTGGAACCGCAACGGGAACCGGTCAGGCGGCGGATTGCCAGACATTTTGGATGCGAGCCCGGAGAGATTGCATTGACACGAAATGCATCTGAAGGATTACAAATTTGCCAAAATGGTTTTGATCTTGAAGCTGGAGATGAGGTGTTAACCACCACACAAGATTATGGACGGATGATTAATACATTTAAGCAGCGAGAATGCCGAGATGGCATTGTGATGAAACAATTTAAAATTCCCATCCCTGCAGAAAATGATAATGAAATTGTTCGATTGTTTGAAAAAAATATAACGCCCCAAACAAAGTTAATTTTGATGTGCCACATGATTAATATCACCGGGCAGATTCTGCCGGTGAAAAAAGTGGTCCGCATGGCCAGAAAGTATAACATACCTGTGATTGTTGATGGGGCCCATACCTATGCTCATTTTCAATTTACCTTAGATGATTTAGATTGTGATTACTATGCAACCAGTCTTCACAAATGGCTCTGCGCACCACATGGTACTGGTATGCTCTTTGTTCGAAAAAATAAAATTGCGGATCTATGGCCATTGCAAGCGCCGGAACAGTGTGAAACAGATGATATCCGGAAGTTTGAAGAAATCGGCACCCACCCTGCAGCCAATTATCTCGCTATAGGGGATGCCCTCACTTTTCATCAGGGCATTGGGGATAAAAATAAAGAAGAACGATTAATCTACTTGAGAAACCGATGGGCCAAACGCCTACTCAAGCATAATCGAATTAAACTCCATACGAGTCTTAAAGCAGGGAAAGGTTGTGCCATTGCAACGGTTCAAATTGAAGGAATTGACACTTCGGACGTGGCGAAACACCTGTGGAATCATTATCGGATTTTTGTGGTTGGCATTAAACACCCGGAATTTGAAGGCTGCCGAATCACCCCACATGTATATACGACTATTGAAGAAATAGACCGTTTTGCAGATGCTATGGAAGATATACTAAAAAATGGAGTAGATATATAATGCGGCTCCTTATTCTTCTAACGGTTTTAGGAATTATTGGATGTGACACATCAATACAAAAAAAGGTAATTGCTACGGAAAAAGCACCCAAAGCGATCGGCCCCTATTCTCAGGCTATCCAGGTGAATAATGCCTTGTATCTGTCCGGTCAAATTGCACTAGACCCTGAAACAGGACAGTTGGTAGATGGCGGGATTGAAATCCAGACCCACAGGGTTATGCAAAATCTGGAAGCAGTCTTAGATAAAGCAGGGTACGGCTTTGGAGATGTGGTTCAAACACAAGTATTTTTGGCGGATTTAAACCACTATAAACCAATGAATAATGTATATGCCAAATATTTTAGTGGAGCGCCTCCGGCCCGTGCCGTTGTTGAAGCATCAAGAATCCCGCGAGATGCATTGGTAGAAATTATGATGGTGGCGCAAAAGCCTTAGTTTTTATCGCACTCGTTTCCCTGCCCATAGACAATGATCTGCCCAATTTCAACGGCCTCATAGGATACAACCGAATCAATATATCCCTCCGCAAAGGTTTTAGACTTGCCGAAAAAGTTCAATGTATCCCTTGGGCACAACCATCGGAACATGGGCAATCCGATTGGTGCATCCACTTGGTTTCCATTGGCAGCATTAAAAACTACTGTTTGACGAAATGATTTAAATACATCATCCGAGAGGTTGATGATATTACCTTTGAAACTTAATCGATAGGTGATGGGAAGCAAACCGCCCCCCTCTGTAATGACCTTAGATTCAGTCACTTTAATCTCTGGCAATTGCTCATCTAATTTTTTGTTTTCCGCACATCCAACAAGCACGGCCAAGACTAAAAGTATCCTTTTCATGGTATTTCTTTTCTCCCCATTTAAAACTTGTAGAAAATAGGTATGACTCCATCCGGTTTCAAAACATTAATCATGCGTAATTTCTAGGTCTAAAACCACCAAATTATGAAAAAAGCAGTCATATTATTATCCGGCGGATTGGATTCAGCTACCTGTTTGGCTTTGGCGAAACGAGATGGTTTTAAACCTTATACTCTATCATTTCGATATGGACAGCGCCATGAATTTGAATTGGATTCTGCAAAACAGATCGCTCGAGCAAATGGTGTTAATGATCATGTCATACAAGACATAGATTTACGTACATTTGGCGGTTCAGCTCTCACGGACGAAATTGATGTACCCAAAGATCGTGATGAAAATGCCATTTCAGATGAAATTCCCGTCACCTATGTACCAGCGCGGAATACCATTTTTTTATCGTTTGCTCTAGCCTATGCAGAAGTGATTGGCGCACAGGATATTTTTATTGGTGTGAATGCCTTGGACTATAGCGGCTACCCCGATTGTCGACCGGAGTATATAGAATCATTTCAAATCATGGCCAATCTGGCCACTAAGTCCAGTGTAGAGGGCAATAAGGGTATATCTATCCACACGCCTTTGATTCAAATGACAAAAGCTGAAATCATTCAAACTGGAACCGAGTTGGGTGTGGACTATAGCATCACCCATTCTTGTTATGACCCCAATGAAAATGGTATATCCTGTGGCCACTGTGATGCATGTCATCTTCGACGCAATGGATTTGAAGCCGCAGGTTTGACAGATCCACTTCCCTATTCTGATTAGTATGTATACTGTAAAAGAAATGTTTTATACCATTCAAGGCGAAGGCGTACATACGGGACGGCCCGCAGTCTTTTTGCGCTTTGCAGGATGTAACCTATGGAGTGGTCTCGAAAAAGATCGAGAATCAGCAATTTGTAATTTTTGCGATACGGACTTTGTCGGAACCGATGGTGAAGGTGGCGGAAAATTTGAATTTGCAGAATCACTGGCCCATGAGGCCAAATCAATCTGGCCCGATTCTGCATATTCAAACCCATTTGTTGTCTGCACCGGCGGTGAACCTTTATTGCAAATAGATAAAGGTTTTATTGATGCGTTCCACAAAGAGGCGTTTGAAATTGCTATCGAGACCAACGGCACTATCATCCCCCCCCATGGGATTGATTGGATTTGCGTTAGTCCAAAGATGGGTAGTGACCTGATTGTAACCAGTGGAGATGAGTTAAAATTAGTCTATCCTCAGTTAGATTGTGATCCGGCACAATTTGAACATTTAGATTTTGATCATTTTTCTCTTCAGCCCATGGATGGACCCAATCGTGAAAAAAACACCAAAAAAACTTTATCTTACTGCCGGCAACATCCCCGTTGGAGGGTGAGCCTTCAAACACATAAATTTTTGGGTATCCCTTAAGGAAAATTATGGAAATTTATAAAGATATCACATTTGAAGCCGCCCACCTGCTCCCCAACGTACCAAATGATCATAAATGCCGGCGGCTCCACGGCCATTCTTTCAAAGTACGGATCACTTTGGATGGTCCTGTGGATGCATCCATTGGATGGGTGGAAGATTTTGCCGATGTAAAAAAAGCATTTGATCCGATCTATGAAATCTTAGATCACAATTATTTAAATGATATTGAAGGTCTAGAGAACCCTACCAGTGAAAACTTGTCTAGATGGATTTGGGATCGATTAAAGCCAAATCTGTCCTACCTGAGTGCCGTTGAAGTAAAAGAAACCTGTAGCAGCGGTTGTATATATCGAGGTAATAATGCCTAAAGCTGATGGTAAATATTTTGAATTTGATGATGAAGATCAGATTAATCCTGATTTTTTAGAGACTTTTCCATTTGACAGCCCGACACAATATATCATGACGGAGACTGATGAATTCAGTGCAGTTTGTCCTTTCAGCGGACTTCCTGATTTGGCCTATGTGAAAATTGAATATTATCCAACAGGTGGAACATCATCAATTAAAAGCACTAAAATATTATTTTGTCAGTTTTCGAAATGTGGGTATTTATCAGGAAGGGGCAACCAAGCGGATCTATGAAGATTTGAAAGCTGTATTGGATACAGAAAAGATTCAGGTAACCACAGTTTATAATACACGCGGCGGTTTTAATACAACCTGTATAGAAGGGCAAATAGATTAGTGCTTTTTCGCTGTGATTCAGAGTGAGCCCATCTTAAGTTTGCCACCGCTTTTTTAAGCGATCCCAACCCTTTTGGAGAGCCGGTAGCTCAGTTGGTAGAGCAGTGGCCTTTTAAGCCATTGGTCGTGAGTTCGAGTCTCACCCGGCTCACAATTCAATCCCCCGTTAGTAAGTGCAAATTATTGACGGGAGATTTTTATTATACCCCCTTAGTTAGTCGCTAGGTTCAATCCCTTTTTTATTCATTAGTTGCTTAACTAATGATGGCACACCTTCTCCCGCTGTCTTTGGAATGATGGTAAAATCATGGATGTTTACCCCGTCCAATCCGTTGGGGTCGATATAAAACTTTTCAGCAAAAGGGGGCGCATAATTCACCAATCCTGCAGCAGGATACACCGCCAGAGATGTACCAATAACAAGCAAAATATCTGCCATTTCAACTAATGGGATGACTTCTTCCATCATGGGTACGGCTTCTCCAAACCAAACAATATGAGGTCGCAACTGTGAACCTTTTTGGCACCTATCACCCAATTTTATTTCTGCACCATTTAATGGATAAATCAATGTTTCATCAACTGAACTCCGAGCAAAATCAATCTCACCGTGCAAGTGGAGAACATGAGAAGATCCTGCCCGCTCATGAAGATCATCTATATTTTGGGTAATAATTCTTACATCAAATTGGCTTTCAAGCTCAACCAAAGCTAAATGGGCTTGATTTGGTTTTGCTTCTAAAACCTGATGGCGTCTTTCATTATAAAAATTAAGTACCAATTCCGGATCTCGCGCAAAAGCCTCTGGCGTCGCCACATCATATACA
>LSCF01000005.1 GCA_001577025.1 Fidelibacterota bacterium TCS55
GGATTGTCCATAGACGCCAATCGTAGCTGAAGGCACGCTCAATACGTTCGCCTGTGGAGCCTTCAAAGTGTATGTGGCAAGCCATTCGGCTATGGATTGGGTCGAACTCGTCCTGGTCCCAGAGGTAATGGAAACCATCATGGATGGTTGTTTCCTCGACGAGTTCCTGAGCTTCAGGTCCGCCGTATATATCCAAGATGAATAATCCTTCGTGTTTAAGATTGCTGTGCGCGGCTTCGAAGTAACGAAGTAACTCAGCACGCGTTTTAAACGAGTAATAAGAGAAGTTGAACGCGACCAAGACATCCACCGTGTCAGAGCTGCAGTCAACAACGTCGCCTTGGTGCAGGGTCAAATGCTGGGCCTGAACCTCACTTAAATGCTTAGCATTTGTTGCCATTCCCCAGGAAATCGATTCTGGGTCTAGGTCTACCCCGATGGCACGGTTGGCCGGATCGTGTTTGACCCATTCGCAAGCTAAATACGCGGTTCCACAAAAGTCCTCCCGGAGGAAGTGTGGTTTTCGTCCAAATCGATCCTTGAAAATTTCGTCAATGAATTGAATATCGGATCGGCCGTAAAAATCGCGATAATAGATTTTATCATTGGCATGGATGAATTCCATAATTCCCCATTCACCATCATTCTTTACAGCGCCATAGACCATATCATTATAAGTACTAATTCCAGATACAGCTTCCATATCCAATTGAAACCAAGCACGAATAGATTGGGCTTTTGGATCCCAAATTTGAATGCCCAGGTTACTGCCCATCCACACCAAGCCTTTGGGACCCACATGAACTGTCTGCAGGTCCGTATCCGCCAATCCATGATCTTTTGTATAAACGGTATAGTCACCGGTATTTGAGTTATAATTCACCAATCCCCCACCAGTGGCCATAAAAACATTGTTACCGGCCAAATCCAAATCCTTCACATTTAAGGTGGATGTAATGGACCGCATATCCCCAATCCGAACTTGTGCGGATAGAGAAATACAACATATTAAAATGAGGATTTTTCTCATGAGAATTGGAATGGTGCGGGGATAAAACAAAATATAAAAATGGCCAGACATATATAGCCAATCTGTTTGTTCTCTTTAGAAAGTGGAATATTTATATCTTGAATCGGTGGATGTTTTGCAGATCGCATAAGGACCATAATGAGTACACCCCACACTAGCCAGTTTAATGATAAAAAACTCAATGGAATTAATGATAATAAGGATGCTTTTGCGATTATATCATGCTTTCGGCCTAACATAGCATATGCCACGTGTCCTCCATCCAATTGGCCAATGGGCAATAAGTTGAGCATTGTAACGAGCAATCCTATCCATCCGGCAAATGCCATGGGATGGAGCATAATGTCATGCGTCTCAGGGAGCCCCGGATGGGTAACCCAGGTTAATATTTTCATGAGTATAGAATCGCCCAACATGAGTGCACCCTGAATATCGGCTTTTTCAACCACATCAGAAAGGAGGAGTCCGATAATTAACGCCGGAACAGCAACCAAAAACCCTGCGATAGGGCCGGCTGCACCAATCTGGAGCAATGCATCCTTCCTATAAATTGGAGATTTCATTTTGATAAATGCGCCGAATGTGCCGATTAAAAACAGAAACGGCGGTGCAGGTATAAAATAAGGCAGCGTGGCATCAACTTTATGTTTTTGGGCATAATAATAATGGCCGAATTCGTGGGTGCCTAAAATCAGCATGAGTGTTAAGGAGAATGGAATGCCTTTTAAAATCTCTAGGGGATTCTCCCAAATACGCGCTCCTTCCATCATGGCCCCAGCCATGAGTGTGGTTAAGATGGTAAGAAAAAATAATATCCAGTGGATTCTGGGAATACTTGGAATCCTTAAAATGACCGGCGCTTTGGCTTCTTTAATTCGGATATAAACTTGATCAATTTGTGATCTCACATTGAATTCGCAAGATTCATTTTTTAGAATAGCAATTAAATCGGCTTCGCTTGCATCATTGGTAAAATGGCCTACAGCTAGCCATTCATCTTTGCTTGAGCCCACTTGGGTGGGTCGGAAATGGCCATCCAGTTTTTTGAGTATGTTGCGAAATTCTGTTTCAGTCATGATTCATGAATAAAAAGTGAATTATAAATTACAACAATCGAGGGGGGATTCAGTTTTGTTTTATATGTCTCTTCTGCTTCTCTTTCAATAATTCATGCATTCCCCTGCTCTCCATATCCAAGGTCAATTGATTGATCCATCGTTTGGTTTCATCTACGTATCGATCCACAATTCGCTTTGGTACTTGCTCTACCTGCATGTGTACAATAATCACTGCGGACACTACCGGTACATAATCCATAAGGGGATCCTTGTAAAATCGATCCAGTTGGCGAATCGTTTCCCGGCGCGTCATGTAATCAACCCGATCCCCATATAAACTGTCAGCGAAAGCCTGTCCTTCTCCCCATGCTTTCAGGTAATAATACAATCGACCATCCAACACACCACTAAGATAGGATGACTTAATTCGGTAGGTCATTTCAGGATCTTGATTTACCTGCTTTTGAATATTATCCCAATCGGTCCCATCCCAAAGAAGCTTATTTTGCTTTTCCAGAATTTGGCCGGATAAACCGGAATACGTAAGCATGATTGCCAATAATATTTTCATCGAATATAGATAGTTTTAATATTTACAAACTCTAATATACCATAAGGAGATAGTTCATTTCCATATCCCGATTCTTTTACGCCACCAAAAGGTAAACGAGGATCGGAACGCACAAAATCGTTCACAAAACCAGCCCCTGCTTCCAATTTGGATTCTACAATAATTCTACCCTTTTCCATATCAGATGTAAACACAGCAGCACCTAATCCAAATGGTGTTTGATTGGCTAACGCCAAAGCTTCTTCTTCATCCTTGGCTGAAATGATGGATGCCACCGGACCAAATAATTCTTGGTCAAAGGCAGGCATGCCCGGCTTTACATCGGTTAAAACAATGATGGGATGATAAGCGCCCTGATCTGTGTCAGGGATTTTGCTTTTGTATAATAATCGTGCACCACTATTTAAACTGGATTCCACCTGCCCCGCTAACTCATCCTTAGCGACATGGTTTACCATAGGTCCAACTGTAGATGAATCTTCAAAAGGATTACCTACAATTTCTTTTTCCATGGCTTTTACAATTTTTTCCTCAAATTCGGATTGAATGGATTCATCCACTATAAACCGTTTAGCAGCGATACAACTTTGGCCGGAATTCAATAGTCGCCCTATAACGCATGCGGCCACGGCTTGATCTAAATTTGCATCCTTCAATACCACATAAGGGTCGCTCCCGCCTAATTCCAATACCGTCTTTTTTAAAACAGATGCAGCAGTTCGCGCCACAGCTTTCCCTGCAGGTGTACTGCCTGTAAGTGTCACCGCTTTTACCATTGGGTTCTCGATAACTTCTGCCACTTTGGATGAACCAATGGTGAGATTTCTAAAAACATTTTGTGGATAGCCCGCTTCAAGAAATAAACCCTCTATGGCGTCAGCACACCCTTGTACATTAGGAGCATGTTTTAATACGGCTACATTCCCTGCAATCATGGCTGGGGCTGCAAAACGAAATACCTGCCAAAATGGAAAATTCCACGGCATTACGGCCAACACCACACCGAGAGGCTGGAAAGATATATAGCTTTCTGTCGCATCCGTTTCGATATGCTTTTCTTTTAAAAATTCGGGACCATTTTCCGCATAATATTCACATCCCATTGCAGATTTTTCTATTTCTGCTTTCCCCTGCGCCAAGGGTTTTCCCATCTCTAATGCCATGAGCCTTGCAAATTCATTTTGCCTGGCCCTAAGCACTTCTGCCATTTGTCGGAAAAATTGACATCGTTCTGAAATATCCAATTGGCGCCATGGGTCATACGCCTCTTGAACAGTGGATATTATGGATGCAAATTCTGAAGAATTCAGATCAGGATAAGACCCAACAGTCTCTCCATTGGCTGGATTAATCGAAATTAAATCAGGCATTTTTTAGTTTTCGTTTCATGAATAGGTAGATCAAATAGGCTAGCCCAAAATGGGCTAAAGCCACAAATTGTCCAGTCAAAATATACCAAGGCCAAGGCCCCATAAAATCCAATAATGATCCTGTGGGCGGTTTACCCATAATCCAGAAATAGTTGGCATCCATGGATAGATTCACAACAAATGATAATAGCAGAAATAGGTTCAATGCAATAAAGGCATTCTTTAGTCCAACTAAAGTCGGTTTCAAATCGTACACAACTACGGCATAGATGAGTGCAACCACCATCAAATTATGGCCAATAAAAAAGCGAAAATAATGGAAATGTGGAAAATCTTGAAGAATATCCGGAGAGACCATCCCTTGGAACATACCGGACAATCCCCAAAAATAGAGGATTTGAAATACGAATTCATTTCGTTTAATTAATACAAAGGGAATCATTAAGTTGGCAAACCGGCATAGATGAAACGGAAGGTGGAGTTTTATATCGAATGATCCACCCATGATTTCCAATAAAACCCAAATGGGATAATTGATAAAAATCAGGACACACAAGATACGGCCCACCCATTCTTGTTGGGTGGGGCTGAGTCGTTTTTTACCATACCACGGTAGCCAAAATACGAGAAATATAAATAAAAAAATGGCCGCCCAATGGGACGGCCCGAATAGTGAAAAATGTTCGTAAGTATTTAAATAATCAGATACAGCTGACCGCATTGTCCCTACGATTCATTCTTCCCCCGATTATGTTTTTGACCACCAATTTTTTGCAAGTGGACTGAAGCACCGAAAAGCATGACTACAGCCAGCATCCATAATTGATTGAAATCCTCTCCATTGGATCGCTCAATCCACCCATAGATAAATGTACCGACGGCTCCAGCAATGAGTACGATGCCTAATGCCAAGCGGCTTTTATCATTTAAGAACCCACTCATGCGTCAGCTTTTTTTGCTGTAGCTTTCTTAGTAGTCTTTTTCACTGCAGGTTTTTTCTTCGCTGCAGTGGCTTTTTTAGCTGCGGGCTTTTTGGTTGCTGTTTTCTTAGCGGCTGCTTTTTTGGGTGCTACTTTTGTTCCAGATTTCGGCGCTGCTTTGTCTGCTTTTTTTGTACCAACAGCGATTGAAGCCTGCTTTAATGCTTTTAACCTTTCTTTATTTCGACGATGTTTCTTCGCGACTACCTTCTGTTTCTTATTCATTTTTTTTCCTTTTAAATGTTTAATATTTTGCGGGAACGAGTGAGAATCGAACTCACCTCCCCGCTTATCACGGGGACAACGGGGTTGAAGACCGCGAGAGGCACCAGCCACCTAAGCATTCCCAATTATTTATGCCGCTAAGTCCATTAAAACTATTTGCAGTTCTTTGTGTTCTTGGCGGCTAAACCCAGTTATTCGGGGTTATTTATGACCCGGAAATCTAACCCAAATTTCTTTTTGAGTTTCTTGCCAATTTTATCTGCTGCTTCTTTTGTTTCGTAGCGAACAATTCGAACGGCATGTAACCGTTTTCCATTGGAATTCACCGTATGTATTTCTGTGCCATATCCATGGCCTTGGAGTTGTTTCTTTAATCGATCGGCATTCTCATATTTTCCAAATGCACCCACTTGAATCACCCATGGTTTTGGAATGGGCCTTGGGATGGTAATTGTTTTTGATGATTTTCGCGCTTTAATTTTTCCACTGGTTACATTTGGATCTAATCGAACCAGCCTTGCTTCTCGACTTGAATTATCCATCCCCTCGAAACCATAATGATCAAATTTTAAACTAGGATACAATTGCTTCATGGTTTTCAGGGCTACGCGGGCAGAATCACTTTCTCCCGTGGCCATATAACTGTTCACCATTAAATCCATTGCCCTTTGATGATGCTGACTATTAGGGTATTTGTATATGGTACTTTTGAATTGAACACTGGATTGAGAATACAATCCACGAGCGAATAAATATTCACCAATTTTCATTTCAGATTCTGCAGCAAATTCCGATTGGGGGAACTTTTTAATAATCCCTCGAAATTGTTCTAATGAACTATCGCCATCATCATTGACCAAGGCTTGTAAGTAGTAAACACCCGCTTCGTCAGGGTATCGATCCAGGAGTTCGGGTAAATTATCCTTTACTTCCTTGATCCGGCCTTTTTCAATTAGGGTTAAATAAAGACCAATATTTTGAGCGATTAGGCTTTGGCTCATAAATAAAATAAAAATCGTAATCCAACGCACCATCATTCTTCTATTGGTTTATTTAAAAGTTGAATAATGTCATCAATTTGATTGGATAATTCATGGGGTTTAGACACATGAAGCGATAATTTTAATTTCATTAAATGGGCATAAACAGATGATTCATTTTTAGAGAGAGCATCCTCAACAAGAGAAATGGCATTGTTATGCTCACCTTTTTCTTCCAATACATTGGCTAACTTGGCCAAGGCACTCAAGTTAGATTCATCTTTTTCTAAAATTCGTTCGTAAAATTTTTCAACTTCACTAAACCGCCCTAAATCAAATAATGCCGATTCTATTTTTGTATACACGCGGCGGCCTTCTTCTGGATTCAATAATGCAAATTTTTCCCAATTTTCGATAGCCTTTACTAAGTCCCTAGTTTCTGCATACAAGTCACCTAACCGCAAATAGGGCAATCCAAAATCCGGGGCAGTTCTTAATGCTTTTTGGAAAATAGAAATGGCTTCATTGTGCTGACCTTTGTCTAGTTTATCCATCCCTTGATAAACCAAAAATCTTGCAATTTGATTGGGGTCTTTAGACTGCTTGATTTTTTGAATGGTTTTGGATGTTTGCGTGGCTTTTTCCCAATCCCGCTGTTGTTCAAAAATGGTGAGTAAAAATTCATTGGCCCAGAGATTCTTTTTATCCAGTTTTATAACGATCTCTGCTTCTCGTTTTGCTTTGGCAAATTGTCCTAACTGTTCAAAGTTCAATGCCAGAGATTTATGAATATTACGTTTTATATCTGTAGAAAGATTTGGTCTAACAGTGAGGGATTGATGAATTTTTATGGCTGCCTGGGCATTCCCCTCCTCTCGCAAAATATCCCCCATTTGCAAATAGGCATCGATGTGGTTCGTATCCTGTTTGACCACATCTCTGAGATTATTTAGAGCCGTTCGCGAATCACCCCGCACCATTGCATTGAGGGCATGGGTATATATGGATTCTGTCCGTGCCTGTTTTTTAGGACGGTAATAATAAAATATAAATCCGCCAGCACCCAAGAGAACCAACGCAATCCATAAAATCCAATCCAAGGTCAATCAACTCCATCTTCTGAATCATAGATGCCTTCATCTATGGCAACATTTCGTAAATCATTTAATTCATCAGACAACCGTTTATTTTTGGTACGTAAAGAACGCAACTCTGATTTTCCTGATAGAATATTGGTCACAGCAACACCATATCCTATCATCATACCAAGCGCCAATGCACCTAACATGACTACTGCAACCTGAACGTTTTCATATTGTGCAAATACAAGGTCAACCGAAACCATATTCGTATTTCGCATCAAAAAGAATAGCACCAAAATCATTATAACCAATCCGCCAAAAATTTTTACCAATTTCATCAAGCTGCCTCCATTTCTTGAACTTGAACTATTTCACCACGCAATGTAATCCCTTTTGCATCGTTAATTTTCACGGGAATCAAATCACGGATTTGCGCACATTCTTTATCAAAAATAACCCATTTATTTGAATCGGTTCTTCCGGCCCACTGGGCTGCTGATCGTTTACTCTCTTTCTCCACAAGCACCATTTCGACTTGCCCCACTCTCTTTTGGTTCTGTATCAAGGTATGCTGCTTTTGCAATTCAATAACCCGTTCTAAGCGATCTTGTTTCTCTGCTTCAGTAACATGATCCTCATATTCAGCCGCTTTCGTACCGGGTCGGGAAGAATACTTAAAGGTATAGGCGGAATCAAATTGGACTGCTTTCATCACATCCAATGTTTCCAAAAATTCTGCTTCATTTTCACCCGGGAATCCAACAATTATATCTGTAGAAATACCGACGCCGGGAAGTGTTTCACGAATTTGATTTGCCAATGCCTTGAATTCAGCTTGAGTATAGGTACGGTTCATCCGTTTCAATACGCGGTCATTACCGGCTTGAAGCGGTAAATGAACATAGTTACAAATGGTATCATGTTTTGCCATCACATCTAATACTTCTTGGGTCATATCCTGAGGATGGGGTGAAGTATAACGTACACGTCTTATGCCGGGGATTTGTGCCACTGCATCCAGTAATTCGTGGAATTCTTGTCCGTCATGGTGGTATGAATTTACATTTTGACCGAGAAGTGTAATTTCTAAAAACCCATCATTTACGGCATGAGTTGCTTCAGCGACTATACCTTCTATACTCCTAGAGCGTTCACGACCTCGAGTGAAGGGCACGATGCAAAAAGTACAAAATTTATCGCAGCCACGCATAATGGAAATCCATGCATTGATGCCTTCATTTCGGCTGGGGAACATATCGTCATAAACTTCAAATCTTGATAGTTTTGTATCCACCAAATGAGCAGAGTCTCCAGACCTCTCTCTAATCATATTAGGCAAGCTACGATATGAATCCGGCCCCAAAACGATATCTACATAAGGTTTTGATTCCAGGATATCTTCCTTCAAATTTTGGGCCATACAGCCAAGAACACCAATAATGGTACCGGGTTTTTTCCGTTTAATCTGGTGATAAAAACCAAGACGAGAATGAACTTTATCTTCGGCATGCTCTCGAATAGCGCAGGTATTTACAAATATGGCATCCGCATTATGGATATCATCCGTTTGACAATATCCCTCCTGCGTTAATAACCCGGAAACCAATTCCGAATCGGCCACATTCATCTGGCAGCCATATGTCTCTATGAAATAAGATTTATGCATTGGTTGAACTTGAAAATTACTGAGAGAGAAGTAGAGGAAAAAAGGCTTACTTCAAATAGCCTGAGAAAAAATAATCCAATGGATTTTGAGGCGCACCGTATTGATGGACTTCATAATGAAGGTGGGGACCAGCCGATCGGCCAGTGTTCCCTGAGATGGCAATGAGATCGCCTCGCTGTACTTTTGCACCATATTTCACCTTAATTTTAGATAAGTGAGCATAGATGGTTCTAAAGCCATTACCGTGATCAATTTTTACCACGTTTCCAAATCCACCCTGATTTTGGGCAAATTTGACTTTACCATCAGCAGGTGCGTATATCTTTGTACCGGTGTTTACAGCAAAATCCTGACCATAATGGAAACGGACTTTACCGGTAAACGGGTCAGCACGATAGCCAAACCCTGAACCTAAATACCCCTCTCTAACCGGTCGAATAGATGGAATTACTTTTAATTTATCTGAATGGTTTCTCACTTGATCTGCCAATGATTTATAACTGCTTAATTCCAATTTGACTTTACGGGAAAGGGCATCCACATTCATTTCGATTTCAGAAATTTTATTTACAACATTTTCAGGGACACCTGCATATTTTTTGACATTATCGTAGGTCCCACCTACACCCAATTGCCGCACATCTTGATCAATTTGAGGCAATCCAGCATAGGTTCGGATAGCTTGATCCTTTTCTTCAATATGACCCATCTGAGTAGATACATCCTCTAACTGGGTCTGTAAGGATACCAATGTTTCCGTTAGATGCTCATAATTGGTTTGAAGATCTTTCATCTTCGCTTTATATAGCAGACCGGTAATGGCATCGGCGCTGAAAAATAAGACACCGGATATAACGACAACAGCTACACCTGTCACCGCCAACAATCGTCGACGTGAGAAGTGCAGGTGTTTCGCACCTGTATCCCGTTCGGATACAATGATATAGTTATGATATTGGTTTGTATTTTTTTTACGTCGGAACATATTTAGTCCCCAAAGATATCTTAGAATTTACTGATTAGATTCCCAATACCCCAAATAGATCATTTGAGGTAAATTTTTAACAAATGAGAGCGTGTATTATGACGCAATCGTTGAAGGGCCTGATTTTTTATTTGCCGAATTCTTTCACCAGATAATCTCATTTGTCTTCCAATTTCTTCCAAATTTTTTGGTTCTTCACCTGACAATCCAAAATAAAGTAATAATACATTTTTTTCACGATCTTCTAATTGATCTAATACACCACGAATTTCCTGCTTTAAAGATTCAGAATAAATTTTTGCTTCTGGACGGTCGTCATCGGACTCTAGAAAATCAAGCCGGGTGGATTTAGAATCTTCCATGGGCTCATCCAAAGAATAAGTACTGCTGTAGGATTGGATTAAACCTTCAATCCATGAAATGGTGGTATTGGAAATTTCAGCCATTTCTTCTGAAGAAGGCTCTCTTTCATTAGCCTGCTCCCATTCTAAGGATTGCCGGTACAGTTTACCCATTTGATCGGTGACATTGGATGGGAGTCGAATGGTCCGCCCTGTTTTATTGATAGCCTGACGTATGCTTTGAGAAATCCACCACACTGCATATGAAATAAATCGAAATCCCCGCGTTTCATCAAATCGTTGTACCGCTTTGATTAAACCCAAATTGCCTTCATTGATCAAATCTTCTAAGGGGATACCATATTTTTGAAATTTTTTCGCCACAGCTACGACAAATCGCAGGTTGTGAGTCACCAATTCATTAATGGCATCCAAATCACCTGATTTAGCCAGCTGGGCAAGGCGGACTTCATCCGCATTGGAAAGAGGCTCCAGGTCTTTGATTTCCTGGAGATATTGAGTTAAAGCAGTGTAGGGTTTATTGGGTTTAGGCGAAATATATCCGGAATAGTTTATTCAGGCGTGGTCTTTTCTACAGTTTCGGGTTCGACTTCAACGACTTCACTTACTTCTTCTTCTTGAATATTATACTCTGTTTTAATGCGTTCTATTTCAGAAGATTTGGTCTGTATATTTTCTGTAATCGTATCAATTTTTTCTATGTGACTAAAAAATTCTGCATTGCCCGTAAAATTAACCATATTCGTATCTTTTGCCTGTTTATAAGCAAGACGACCTAGTGCTTCCAGTTCTTTGCGGCGATCTCGCTGTAATTGGTGGATTTCCAATTTGATCTTGCTGATCTTGGTCAATTCTTCTGTTTTAGCGACTGCAACTTTGCTCACTTCTTCCGCTTTTTCAATGGCGGCGTTGCTCCAGTCTTTCATATTGTGTTTTAGGTCATCCCATAATTTTGACATAGTCTCCTCGCTTTCGCGTAATAATTATATTGGAATTTGATGGATTAATTTTTCTTCAACAACATATTTGCGATATAAAATATGCCCGATCCTATAATCAGAGCATTGAGCTCAAGCATCACATTATTATCACGGATGCCCCAAATGAGACCCGATAATAAGATGACCATAGCCACAACCTGGATGCTTCTAAGTAGGACGTACTTCATATCGATTTTTCATACTTATCCAACGCCGGATATTTTTAAAGTTCCATGCATAAGCACCGGATAAAATAGCCAACGGATTTGAAACTTCAGAAAGCTTTTTTGCAAATTCAGCCATTTGATGATCGTTCAACCGTTCATAAAGCATCCGGTTTACAAAGGAAAGACGACGCTTTCGATTTAATCCTTTAAAAACTTGCTTGGCTTCTTTATGCTTACCGAGGATGGACAAGGCCGCCCCTCGACCTGATGCCATGGACATTCTTATACCAAACCCAAATAAATAATCCTGAAAACCACCCGCCTCACCAATTTTATATGGATACGTCATTCCACCGAAAGGAAGTGAAAAACTACCTCGGCTACCGAATGGCTTTCCTTCGGGAATGGTTATGCCATAATTATCAAAATAATCGACGCTATTTTTGAGAGGATCTATACCACTTTTCTTTGGTTTTTTATAAGCAGTGGCCAACGTACCCTCTCCATTAATAATGATAAGATAGGCATATCCTTTGGGTGCAAATTCATGGCCCAATAATAAATGAACTTGATCCTGGAGCGATGTTGAAAAATTAATCCCACGAATATAGGCCGCAACATTGGCTGTACCTGTAGCACGGATATCACAATCTTCAGGTGCTTTTTCACCCAACTGGATTTGAACACCGGCAGATTGACACTGACGATATAATTCTGTATCCAAATTGGAGGCGCCACTCCCTCGTTTTACCATATGAAAAAATGGTTGGTGATGATGAATCAAAAATGAAGGTACCGTGGCGGTGTGGACTCTAAAACGGTTGACTGGGATGGATGTAATCTGACTATAATCAAAACCGGATTGCACAAAGAAATCAGTCATGGATTCATCAAATATCCAATTTTCGAGTCCTTCATAATCGCCATGGCGATTACCACCAATTTCCAACTCCTTTTCATACACGATAGGATTAAACCCGGCTTTTTTCAATTGGATTCCGGCTGTCATGCCCGCAATTCCGCCACCGGCAATTTTAATGGTTCTGGCAGAATCTCCCACTGGCTGTTTTAACAATGGAGTTGTTGGACAGAAACAATTTCAGGCAATCCCATTAATTGCGTAAGAACTGCTTCTGGGACAGCATTATCTACACGCACCACAGCAAACGCTTCACCGTCATTCATTTCTCGACTTAAAAGGTATCCGCCAATATTAACTTTGGCTTGGCCCAGCATGGTCCCCACTTGGCCAATTACACCAGGGACATCTTTATTTTTTGTAAATAACATGGTACCATAAGGGATTACATCCATTTCATATCCCAAGATATTAACCAATCGAATTCGGTCCCCTTCAAATACACTGCCGGCAATACGCGTCGGTTCAGATTCTCCCTTAACACGTGTCCGTATCAAATTGGTATAAGAGCCACTATCATTGGTATAACTATGCTCGATACTAATCCCCAATTCTACAGCCAGCGATTCTGCATTAATATAATTTACCCGATCTGGGACTCGATTTTTTAGTAATCCTTTTAAAAATGCCAATGCTGCCGGTTTGGCTTCATCCATGGTACCAGAGCATTCTACTTGAACCCGTTTAATCACACCCGGATTTAGCTGTCCCTGAAGGTTGCCCATAAGTTCCGCCAAATCCAAATTGATTTGAATTTCTTTCAACTTGGTCATATCGGAGATGGGCATATTAAGTGCATTGTTCAATTTTTCATGGAGGAGATAATCCCGCACCTGTTCACAAACTGCCATACTCACCCCTTCTTTGGCTTCTTGGGTTGAAGCCCCAAGGTGAGGAGTTAAAACAATATTTGGTGCATTCAATAGTGGATTGGATTCATCCACAGGTTCTGCAGTAAATACATCTATGGCCGCACCGGCGATTTTTCCATGGATTAACGCCTTGGCTAAATCCGCTTCATTAATGATACCGCCTCTAGCCACATTGACTATCCGGGCAGACCGTTTCATATCAGACAAACGCTCATAATCGAAAAGGTCACGGGTGGTGTCTGTCAATGGCACGTGGACCGTGATATAATCTGAATCAGCTGTCAGTTCGTCCAAATCCACAATTTTAACTTCTTCCGGATTGAACATATCCTGGTTCATATAGGGGTCGAAACCAAGAATATTCATCCCAAAGGATCTGCATCGTGTCATGACTTCGCGGCCGATTTTCCCCATACCTACAATGCCTAAAGTTTTGTTTCGAAGCTCTGACCCCACTAATGCATGGCGATTCCATTCACCTTGTTTCATTCCTGAATCCCCAACAGCGATATTTCGAGATAAAGTGAGCATAATGGCCACGGTATGTTCGGCGGCAGATATGGTATTCACATCCGGTGTATTCATCACAACCACACCTTTGCGGGTGGCGGCAGGTATATCAATATTATCCACACCCACACCTGCTCGTCCGATGACGCGAAGATTTTGGGCACCATCAATCATTTCTGCGGTCACTTTAGTGCCACTACGAATCACCCAGCCGTGGACGTCCTTGCACGCTTTAACTTTTTCTTCCGGTGTACCGTTGGGCAATTGAACAACATCAATATTGGCATCGGTTAGGACAGCCAATCCACTTTCGGTGATGGGGTCGGACACGAGGATTTTCATTAAAAATTACCCTTGCTGTGTACGTATGAGGTTTAAGGCCGAACCGGCTTTAAACCATTCAATCTGTGCTTCATTATAGGTATGGTTACAGACGATTTTATCAGATGAACCATCTTCGTGGTTAGCCACCAGAGTCAAAGGATTCCCTTTGGAGAATTGATCTAAATCCATAAAATCAAATGTGTCATTTTCTTGGATCTTATCGTAATCACTTTTATCCGCGAATGTTAAGGCCAACATACCCTGTTTTTTCAAATTCGTTTCATGGATTCGGGCAAAAGAACGGACCAATACAGCACGGACACCAAGAAATCGAGGCTCCATGGCCGCATGCTCTCTTGATGATCCTTCACCATAATTCTCATCTCCAACTACAAGTGTAGGCACTCCATTAAATTTATAATCTCGCTGTACATCCGGAACCGGGCCATATTCACCATTAAGTTGATTCTTAACAGAATTAACTTCATCAGTATAAAAGTTCACAGCACCAGTGAGCATATTATTTGAAATGTTATCTAAATGTCCACGAAAGCGTAGCCAAGGACCCGCCATGGAAATATGATCAGTTGTACATTTCCCTTTTGCTTTGATAAGCAATTTTGCCCCAGTGATATTTTGGCCATCCCAAGGTGCAAAGGGTTTTAAAACCTGCAGTCGCTCCGAATTGGCGTCAATAACAACTTCTACATCAGATCCATCTTCTGCAGGGGCCTGATAGCCTAAATCTTCAACTTCAAATCCTTTTTCTGGGAGATCGTAGCCGGTTGGTGCTTCTAGCATGAAGGTTTTTCCATTTTCATTGGTCAGTGTATCTGTGGCGGGGTTAAATGTTAAATCCCCTGCAATGGCGATAGCCGTAACCAATTCAGGCGACCCCACAAAAGCGTGGGTATTGGGGTTTCCATCCGCCCGTTTGGCAAAGTTTCGATTAAAAGAATGGACGATTGTATTTTTTTCTTCTTTTTCAGCACCGGTGCGAGACCATTGACCAATACACGGTCCGCATGCGTTGGCAAATACGCTGGCGCCCAATGCATCGAATGTATCAATAAAACCATCCCGTTCGATGGTGTATCGGACTTGTTCAGAACCGGGTGTAATGGTGAAATCTGCTTTTGTTTTTAATCCTTTATCCACGGCCTGTTGTGCGATTGAAGCAGAACGTGAAATATCCTCGTAAGAGGAATTGGTGCATGATCCGATTAGGCCTACTTTTACATCGGTTGGCCAATCGTTTTCTTCAGCTGCTTTTGCCATTTCAGAAATGGGTGTGGCTCGATCCGGTGTAAAAGGTCCGTTCAAATGGGGTTCCAGTTCGGATAAATTGATTTCAATGACTTGATCAAAATATGATTCAGGATCGGAATACACTTCAGGATCCGCTTTCAAGTGTTCGGCAATATCATCGGCTAATTCTGCAACTTCTTTACGTCCTGTGGCTTTGAGATAATTCGCCATGTGTTCATCGTACCCAAACATGGATGTGGTGGCACCAATCTCCGCTCCCATGTTACAAATGGTTCCTTTGCCGGTGCAGGACATTTTATCTGCGCCTTCACCAAAGTATTCTACAATGGCGCCTGTCCCGCCTTTTACAGTAAGGATACCTGCCACTTTCAGAATCACATCTTTAGCAGATGTCCATTCGCTCATTTCACCAGTTAGTTTTACACCAATGAGTTTGGGGAATTTCAATTCCCATGGCATACCGGCCATAACGTCTACAGCATCTGCACCGCCAACACCAATAGCCACCATACCTAGACCACCAGCATTGACTGTATGGCTGTCGGTACCAATCATCATTCCACCGGGAAAAGCATAATTTTCAAGGACAACCTGATGGATAATACCTGCACCGGGCTTCCAAAAACCAACTCCATATTTATTTGATACAGATTCCAAGAAATCATAGACTTCGCTATTCACATCCTTGGCCACATCCAAATCTGAATCAGCGCTTATTTTAGCTTGAATAAGATGGTCGCAGTGAACTGTTGAAGGGACGGCCACTTTGTCTTTCCCCGCCATCATAAATTGGAGTAAAGCCATTTGTGCCGTGGCATCCTGCATGGCCACACGGTCCGGATCAAAATCCACGTAAGATGCCCCGCGAACATGGGCCTCTGTGGCATCCCCTTGAGAAAGATGACTGTACAATACTTTTTCGGCGAGGGTTAATGGGCGACCGACAATCGATCGGGCGGCAGCAATTCGGCCAGGCAAACGGTCATAAAGGGCTTTGATTATATTTAGGTCAAACACAAGAAATCCTTAATTTTAAAGCGTGGGTGCATATCAACAGTTAAAATTCGTGATAAATTGAAGGTGAAATTAAGCTTTTTTGCCGTCGGAAACAATTTCAATACAGGTAAGAAATATGAAGTTGTAAAAAAAAAGATAAAAGGCATTCATCATCCATCCAATATATAGTCTAAATTTTATCCCCATGAGACGCGTCCAAATTCTTCTTCTCCTATTTATTTCATCTCAATTGATGATGGCACAAACCCAGTGGAAAGTTATTTCCAATCGCGCCGATGAATTGGTAATTCATCTATCATCAAGTCCACGATCTCCTCATGATTTGTCACCCATAAACCTCCTAATAGGATTACCAGATTCAAATCTGCCTGGTATCCAAATCAGAGAAAGTGCATCACAACCCCATCCATTCAATGACATCAGTTCTAACACAACCAAATGGATTCATCAGCAAATGGTGAACGGACTTCATACGGGGACGCTGCAGATTAGTCCCACTACTGAAAATGGGACCTATATACAAGATCAATGGATTACAATCCGGTTTGGAAATCCAAACAGAATAGAAAGCAAAATTTCAGCTCACCAACAGGAAATGCTATCTCCTAAAATCATCAATTGGAGCTGGGCAAAAAACTGGATTGGGCAGAAAAAACGAAGCCTTCATAAAATAAAAACTATTCCTGATGGCCATTGGATAAAAATGAACGTCAAGGTAGATGGAATGGTTAAAGTTTCAGGAGAGGAACTCCGCAAACATATTCCAACAAACAGTAATTTTGATCCCAGAAGTATCATGCTATTTACAGGCTCGGCATTTGGTCGAGATCGCACATACGATCTCACCCAAAAATCCGTATCAAATACTACCATCCCTGATAACTTGATTGAACTCCCTATTTCAATCTCAGGTGAATCAGACGGAAATATGTCCGAATCCGATATTCTGTTTTTCTATGCCCAGGGCCCTAGCGGCTTTGACCAGCAATTGGATAAAATTAATTGGCATCAAAATCTATATTTTACTACATCGGTTTATTGGTTGCTCATTCCGGATGATACTGCACTACGCGGTAAAAGAATTGAAACGGGGAATATTGTTGCCGATGGCCCACTTAGTGTGGATTATGGTGTATCCTACCGCCATTTTGAGACAGACTTAGTCAATCCACATAAATCGGGATTGGCCTGGGGAAACACCATCATCCGCCAAGGTGGTACATTTGCACAATCATTAAATCTTAATCATCCTGTCACTTCTACCACTGCCACAGGATCATTTGGTATGATTGGAAATGAAAATGTTCCGACACGATACAGTAATACCAAACATAAAGCGACACTCTCATTAAGTGGGGCAGAATTGGCAGACATGGAATGGTCTCATTTGGGGTTGAAATCGAACGCATTTACTATTCCCGCGGGCCAGTTGATTGATGGCGAACAATCATTTCAAATCACCAACAATTCGGACAATCCAAATTCGGAACCCTATTTTGATTTTTTCACACTGGCATATACAAGGAAGCTGAACTACACCGCCCCTTTTGATTTTTTTAGTTCTGTTACTTCCAATGATATGACTTTTTCCATTACAGGAAATGGCCTGAATATTTGGAATATTACAAATACGGCCCATCCTGAAAATATCCCTGTTCGGACAGAGGGTGATCAAACCATCATGCGAGTATCTCTTCCAGCGGATACACTACAACGGTTTGTGGTCTTTAATTTAGATGATATACCCATACATACAAATATAATGCCCATTGGTCCAAGAACATGGAATCAATTGCGGAATACGTCCAATATTGCAAATCATATCATCATAGGGCCGAACGCTTTCTCCAATGCTGCACCACCATTGGCTGACCATCGACAAAATACTATATTTGCTAGTATCGAAGATATTTACAATGAGTTCTCAGGCGAAAATCAGGATCCCATTGCCATTCGCCATTTTCTGCAGTGGACACAAGAGAATTGGCCTCAAAAACCATTAACAGTTTTGTTTATGGGTGATGCGGATTATGATTATCGAAATATCACTGGACAATCCAAAATACATGTGCCTACAATTGAAGTGGGCACCAACTATTCTCATGCGACAGATGACAGGCTAGTGGCATTTAACGGCATTATCCCTGAAATGGCCACAGGACGGTATCCAGCCCGATCTGCAGAAGAAGTCACTGCATTTGTAGAGAAGATTTTGGCATTCGAGACTTCAATGCCGAAAGGACTTTGGAAACAACGGGTGACTCTAGTAGCCGATGACCCTGCCCGACCCGAAAAGGAGTCCTATGAATTGTATGTGGGGAAAAGCCATACCCTAAATTCAGAACGATTGGCAAAATCAATTCCAGATTTTATGGAAGTGAAAAAACTTTATATGGTGGAATACCCTGAAGAATACGATGGTTCTGTTTTTGGTGTCACCAAACCGGCAGCAACTCAAGCGCTATTTAATCAACTCTCCAGTGGCACAGCACTCATTAATTATATTGGCCATGGTAATCCCACACAATGGGCTCAGGAAAAACTGCTCATTATTAATGAATCCCGTAATGATCTTGAAAGCATAAAAACCCAAATGAAATTACCCATTTGGTTGGCGGGCACCTGTAATTGGGGCCAATTTGATGCTATTGACCGTGAATCATTCGCAGAAGAACTTATTCGAAAAGAAATGGATGGAGCATCGGCCGTCATTACCACCACTAGGGGGATAACGGTGTCCAGCAATATTAATTATTTAGAATCTATATTTGGTCAAATTTTTGATGGAGATTCTGTGTCCCAATCCACCTTAGGCACACTGTTGCAATCCGTAAAAACCGGCGGTAGCGATGGGGAACTATTCCATTTATTTGGCGATCCAGCCATGCCATTGTCCATCCCATCTCAATTGGTTCGATCAGCTACAGTATCTCCGGATACATTGGCCACACTTGAGGTGGGTACTTTGTCAGCACAAACGCCATTTGATTCGGGTGAAGGATACCTCGTATTTAAGGACGGCGCCAATGATAAAACTGAAACATTTCAATTTGCATCCAAACAGGAGACCATGACTTATTTGGCGAATGGCCCCACCTTATTCAGAGGAACATTCACATTTTCTAACGGGAGCTTATCGCCGCAGTTTCGCGTCCCGAAAGATATAACTTATTCAAAAAATAATGCCAAATTGCGATTCAATATTTCTGACGGAAGTACTAACGAAGCACTGGGCGCTGTTGCTGATATTCCCCTTACCTTAGGCACACCATCTACAGATACAGAAGGGCCCATCATTACATTTGAAACTCAGGACGGGCGCATGCTTCGTTCCGGTGATCATATTCCTATTGATGAAATACTGGTGATTCGATTATCCGACCCTTTAGGAATAAACCTGACCGGAGAAAAAGGGCATGAATTAATGATTGTCGATCCTGTGACTGAATCAAAAACGAATGCTGTGGATCAATTTATTTATGATACCAATAGCTTAAATACAGGTACGATTCAATTCCCCATTGATTCGGAAGACGATGCCATTTCTCTGGGTATCAGCGCATGGGATAATGCAAATAATCCAACTGAAATTCAGATTGAATTGTTTTTACTTAAATCCAAAAAACTGGATTTACTCCATGTTCTGAATTTTCCCAATCCCTTTGCCAATGATACACAGTTTACCTTTGAAGTGACTGCATCCGCATCCGTTTCCATCGATGTATATACCCTTGAAGGCCGGCGGATTAAATCATTTTATCCAGAACAATTTGCCTTGGGGTACCACCGCATACCATGGGATGGTCGAGATGAATTTGGTAATCGTTTGGCCAATGGCGTTTATTTATATAAAATGACCGCTGAAAATGACGGCCAAAAAATTAATCATATTGGGAGGCTCGCTATATATCGATGAATAATTCTATCATACTTGCATCCGGTTCGCCTCGCCGGAAACAATTATTAGAACAAATTGATTTTTCTTTTCAAGTGGTACCAAGCCAAGTGAATGAAGATTTTTCTATTGGGCTCAATCCCCCTGGTTTTGTAGAACACTATGCAAAAGCCAAAGCGCTGGATGTAGCAAAAGGCTATCCGGATCAATTTGTGGTTGGGGCAGATACAGTGGTGGTTTTTGATGGAAATATCTTAGGAAAACCCAAAGACAGAGATGACAGTTTTCGGATGCTTTCTTCTCTATCTGGTCAAACCCATTCTGTATACACGGGCGTATCAATTCAATGCCTATCATCTGGAGTTGACGATACCTTCCATGGGAAAACTGATGTTACATTTAATACTTTATCTGATAATGATATATTTTATTATATCGATACTTATCAACCTTTTGATAAAGCGGGAAGCTATGGAATTCAAGATTGGTTCTCTGTATGTGTCGATCGAATTGATGGCTGCTTTTACAACGTAATGGGCTTCCCTCTATCATTATTTTATCGACACTTTTCTGCTCATATAAAATAATTGAATTGGAGTTGATAAAAGGGTTTTACTCATGGAAATCATTCATGTAACTTTTCCGCCCTTATGTCTGAGTTTTATACAGAATTAAAAGCACTCCGGGAAGAACGGGGTATTGATCTCGAAGAGATTCACCATCGCACGAAGATTAGTTTTGCCTCACTTAATGCAATTGAAAATGGTCAATTCAGCCAGCTGCCCCACACTTATATGCGGTTATTTGTAAAAGCATATGCTACTGAAATTGGAGCTGATGCAGAAGAAACATTAAGCCAACTAGAGACCTTCCTAGGCAATAAACCTGCTCCCCCAACACCAATAAAAGAGGAAGACCAGGAAACACCTGAATCGCCTCCATTGACGGAGTCTGAATCTGCAGATCTCTCAGCCCCAAACCGATCCGCAAAAAATATGCGTAAGGATATGGTTACTGGCATCATATTGGTGGCTATTTCCATTTTTGCCATTTATATCATTCGCGTCATTAATGCTGAAGAAGCGGCAAAGGCCCCTATGGAATATCCTAGCGAATTTGAGGAAGAAGGCCCCATCACCGATCAAATGCTTCAAAATGATTATGATGTTTTAACCCAATCCACTCAAATTATGGAAGCAGAAGCGCCATACACTTTGAAGTTGGCGACGGCAGAGCGAGTGTGGTATCGCTCTCAATCAGATACCCTTTCACCAGCCGAAGCAGTCCTCCCGATCGGAGACAACCGTCTCATCGAATTCGGGGATTCTCTTGAAATCCTTTTTAAGCATACAAAAGGTTTAAACCTCTACTTGAATGGATTAACCCTAAACTCCTTTGATTCATCCCAAAATCCAGTCAAAATATCTCTTTCGACTGTAGACAAAACAGTCACAATTCAGCACTTCACTCCGAAGATCTAACCCCAAACTTTAAAGTCATTCTTTAGTCAAACGCCCCATCTACAGTGGGGAACATATATTTTTTTCATAAAATATATTGACACCTGTGGGGGATAAGGGATACATTGTGGGTAGTTGTGGGTAATAATCCCTAACATTTGGGCATGACTTTAAATCAAAATACATTTACTGGCGAATTTTCTTATTCATTGGATGCGAAGGGCCGCGTCAATATTCCGGCTAAATTTCGGAACGGGCTCACCGATGATAATGAGCAATCCTTCGTGATAACACGAGGGATGGATCCATGTATTTGGGTTTACCCCGTCATCATTTGGCAGGCCATTGAAGATGAATTAAGAAAACTCTCTTCCCTCTCCCGTTTAAATCGATCGTTTGTAAGAAGTACGGTTCGATATGCGTCCACGGTACAATATGACAAACAAGGCCGCATCGCCCTCACCTCTAACTTAATTGACTATGCTGAATTGGGCAAAGAAGCCTTGATTATCGGCATGGTAAACAAAATTGAAATTTGGAACCCCACATTACTAGATGCAGCTGATCAAGCATCCAAAGAAATTGAATCCTCTGAATTTGATGAATTGGCAAACCAAATTATTCTCTGAATCATATGACGATGCCACAGGATTACAACCAACCTCATATTCCTGTGATGCTATCGGAAGTGACCCAATACTTAAACCTGCAGCGCGATGGCGTGTATCTCGATGGTACCGTTGGCGCTGGCGGGCACGCCACACAGATCCTAAACCACCTTTCTTCTCATGGAAGGCTAATAGGACTTGATCGGGATGCGGAGGCACTGGACATTTGCAACGACCGTTTTGGTGCCTCCGCACGTCCCATCTCTACGCACCAGAAATCTTACCACCAATTTCCTGAAGTCATCCAAGAGTTGGGCGTACCTGAGGTGAATGGCATCCTCCTTGACCTTGGCCTTTCTTCCATGCAGTTGGATTCAGATATGCGTGGGTTTGCATTCGAATCTGAAGGAAATCTGGATATGCGGTTTAACGGCGATACTGGAAAAACTGCATCCGATCTGATATCTCAGTTATCTGAGAAAGAATTGACTGAAATTATTTTTCAATATGGCGAGGAACGGCATTCGCGGAAAATTGCACGATCCATCAAAGCCATGAAATCCATGACCACAGTTGCGGACCTCAAAGAGGCCATCCGCCGGTCTACCCCTCCACAACAACGACACAAATCCCTGGCGCGCGTATTTCAAGCCTTACGCATTGCCGTAAATGGTGAGCTAGATAAACTAAAATCCTTTCTCGATTCATTCGTGGATTATTTATCCATAAATGGTCGAGTGGTGATCATGTCTTATCACTCTCTAGAAGATCGGATGGTTAAGCACACCTTTCGCGCATTAAAGCAGGCAGGGAAATTGAATGTGTTGACCAAAAAACCCATCATCCCTTCAGCGGATGAGCAAGCCCAAAACAGCCGGTCCCGCAGTGCCAAACTGCGGGCAGCAGAAAGGATTGCCTAATGCCGGTAAAAAGACGGAAACGGCGTTCAAAAAAGAATCGGGAATTTTTACAAACCCTCCTATTCTTCTCCACCACTATCCTCTCCATAGCAGGGCTAATCGTTTACCTTTGGGTCTATACAGAGGTAGATGAAACCATGCTGGCTATTGAGGTGCAAAATCAGGTTTCTAAAGAATTAGAGAATTCTGTGAAGGAACTCAAAATGGATATTGCCCAACTTTCTAGGGGCGATCGCATATCTTATGTTGCGCGGACTGAATTAAATATGGTACCTGCCGAACCTGAAACATTGATGATTTACATTGATGAAAATGCTTTCCCGGATTCACATTGACTAAAACTTATCTGAAATTTCGATCGCGGGTAACCGTTCTATCATGCTTCCTGATTTTTGCATGGGTAGGCCTTACTGCCCGTCTTTTTCAGATAATGGTGATTGATAGTGCGGCTTACCGGGAACAGGGATTCAGTCAAAGTCAAAAAAATGAAAAGTTGCTGGCTGTCCGTGGGAATATTTACGATCGTCATGACCGCCCCCTCACTCGGAACATTATCCATTATTCTCTGGGGGCCCATCCATCAAAAATAAAAAATAAGCAATCCTTCTCCGAATTGATTGCTAAAGCTACTGGCAGAGAAGCAGAAAATTATATTGGTAAATTAGAATCAAAATCTGATTTTGTTTATTTAGATCGAAACCTTCGGCGAGATAAAGTGGAATCCATCCTTGGTACGCGAATTGCCGGTCTTGTGATTGAACGCAAATCCAGAAGATCCTATCCCCATAGCAATGTGGCCGCACAAATTGTTGGTTTTACAGATGTAGATGACGAAGGTCTTGTCGGGATCGAAAAAGAATTCAATACCCTGCTATCCGGAACGCCGGGATGGGTCGTAAAGCAGGTGAATGGTGAAGGTCGATCTCAAATCAAAACCAGTTTTCCTATGATGCCTCCGGTGGATGGTGCCAATATTCAACTCACTATTGATCTGGAGTATCAAAGCATTCTTCAAGAAGAATTGGCACGCCGTGTAAATGAATCCAATGCTAAAGGCGCCATGGGGGTACTCATGGATCCTCAAACAGGCGCCATTCTCGCCATGGCCTCTCTACCGGACTATGATCCCAACCGGCCTGGCGCCTCTCCTACTGAGAACCAAAAAAATAAAGCCATTACAGATCAGTTTGAACCGGGCTCTACTTATAAAGTTGTTGCTGCCACGGCTGCAGTGGCTACCCAAACCGTATCCCTTTTTGACGAATTTTATTGTGAAGATGGTCAATTCACCGTCGCAGGGAAGACAATTACCGATCATGAAAAATTTGGCCTACTCACCTTTCCCCAAATCATCGCCCATTCCAGCAATGTAGGCACCATTAAAATAGCCCAAGAATTGGGACGAAATCCGCTTTATCAATATTCACGAGATTTTGGATTTGGAACATTAACAGGCATCCGATTCCCCGGTGAAACGCAAGGGACGTTAAGGCAGATTAAAGACTGGAGTGAAATATCTCTGGCTGAAGTATCAATTGGATATGAGGTGGGCGTAACCGCCCTTCAAATGGTTTCAGCCTATGCAGCCATCGCCAATGGCGGGTTTTTGCTCAAACCAAGATTGGTGGAACAAATCCTTGGCCAAAATGGAAATGTAGTTTACGCTGAAAAGCCTGAAGTCATTCGAAAAGTTGCCGACCCTGAAATCATGGCTACTGTGAAAGATATGCTTGTAGAAGTGGTCAAAACAGGCACAGGTAGCAAAGCCCGCATCCAAGGGTGGTCCGTTGCAGGAAAAACGGGGACAGCTCATAAATTTATGGATGGAAGCTATTCTGATAAATATATCTCCAATTTTGCCGGATTTTTCCCGGCTGAAAATCCCCAGGTGGTGGGCATTATTATTTTAGATGAACCCAAATATGGACTCCATTGGGGCGGCTATGGTGCGGCACCTGTATTTCGTCGTGTGGCCCAGCGTATTATCAATATGGATGATTCTATTCAATATCATAAACCAAAGACCAAACGGTTTAACACTATGATTGCCGATAATCAAAATGTGGCAGTGCCTACTTCTATCCCTGCACTGAATACCGTAAGCCCATATCCCGCTTATCAGGATGGTTACACTATCGTCCCTGATGTGCGCGGCATGAGTATCCGTAAGGCAAAACAAATTTTAATTGCAGCCAATTTGCGAGCTGATTTTACTGGATCTGGCCATGTGGTTTGGCAAAGTCCAAAGCCGGGAACAAAAAAGTTGCCTGGGTCTATATGCACCATGGGATTGAATTAACATGGAATTAAAGCAATTAGTACAGAATATTGTTCAGGATGGGTTTACCATACCATTAGTGGATATTTCCCATCTTTGCACCCATTCGGAAGAAGCGACGAATGGAAGTTTATTTGTGGCCGTATATGGATCCTCATTTGATGGGCATGACTTTATTAATCAAGCCATAGACAATGGTGCATCTGCCGTCATCTCAAATGGCCGCGATATGGGCAACCTTACTGTACCCAACATTAAAGTAGCTAATCCCCGATTGGCCGTAAGTCGTGTGGCTGCAACCTATTATGCCAACCCAACCAAAGAATTGACAGTAATCGGTATCACCGGTACAAATGGTAAAACCACGACCGCATCTATCGTCCAATCTATTTTTAAAGCCAATGGCATGAATTCGGCACAATTGGGTACGCTGGGCATCATTGCTGATGGATTTACATCAGAAAAGTCATTAACCACGCCTGATCCCATAAGTCTTCAAAAAATATTTAGAGACTTTGTAGATCAGGGCATCACCCATGTGGTTATGGAAGTTTCTTCCCACGCATTGGATCAATTGCGCGTGGCGGATGTGGAGTTTGATATTGCCGTATTCACCAATTTATCTCCAGACCATTTGGATTATCACCATACCATGGATGATTATTTCCATGCTAAATCAAAATTATTTCACGCTCTCCCTATTACCGGAACGGCCATCATCAATTTTGATGATCCTCGGGGTGAAGCCATGGCTAAGGAATCCCAAGCGCCTGTGGTTAAACTATCAAAAAATGGCGACGCCGATATTTATTTCTCAGAATTGTCTCAATCCATCCATGGTATCCAAGGCGTGATTAAAGCAGGAGAGAATGAAGTAAAAATCAATTCATCTATGGTGGGCGAATTCAATGTGGAAAATATACTCTCTGCAGTGAGTGTTGGCATTTCTTTGGGAATCAAACCAGATATCATTCATTCCGGTGTATCTGCTTGTGATTTCGTTGAAGGACGAATGGAAGTTTTTAATTTAGAAAATGGCGCCACAGTTATTGTGGATTATGCCCATACGCCCGATGCATACGAAAAAGTTTTATCCACCATATCTGGAATGAAATCCTCATCAGGTAAACTCCATGTTTTATTTGGCTGTGGCGGAGATCGCGATACAACCAAACGCCCAGAAATGGGACGAATTGCAGAACACTATTCAGATTTATTATGGATTACACCTGACAATCCCCGGTCAGAATCTATCGCAGAAATAAATGCAGAAATTCTAAACGGATTATCCACAGATCAATTTTGCATTTTTGATGATCGTGGAAAAGGATTGCAAAAAGCCATTTCTCAACTCGAATCATCGGATATTCTTGTGGTTCTAGGAAAAGGTCGGGAAAATGGCCAAGAGATTGATGGGCAGACCCACCCTTACTCCGACATTGAAATTATTGAAAAGGCAGTCCATGCGAATTGATCTGCCAAACTCTACTCAATTTTCAAAAATATTTGAAAGGGCTTTGAGCCGACCGATTTATAGTGAAGTGACCGGTGTGGTTACCGATAGCCGCGAAGTGCAAAAAGGTGATCTTTATATTGCCATTCCCGGCGAACGTGTGGATGGTCACTCGTTCCTTAAAAATAGTTTTGAAGCAGGAGCCGCTGCTGCCTTAGTCAATAGGGTGAATGATGATTTAAAAGGTGAACAAATCCTCGTGAATGATCCGGTGAAAGCCATTGGTGAGGTATCCACGGCATGGCGTGATCAGTTTGATCTGCCTGTGATTGGCATCACTGGATCCAATGGAAAAACATCTACAAAAGAATTGTTAAAGCATATTTTATCGGCCAAGTTTGATATCCATGCCACAGAGGGGAATTTCAATACATCTATTGGTCTCCCTCTCACCCTGCTTCAGCTTACATCCTTTCATGGCGCCTCTATATTAGAAATGGGAGCAAATCAGCCAGGCGATATAGAAGAATTATGCCAAATTGGAAAACCTACTCATGGACTGATTACCAATATTGCACCCGCTCACTTAGAAGGATTTGGCACCATTGAAGCGGTGGCCAAAACCAAAGGTGCAATGTTTGAATGCTTATCCAAGGGCGTTGCCTTTGTGAATACTGCTGATCAACGTGTCATGGAGCTACCCATCAAAGGCGATTCTATAAGGTTTGGACTTTCGCCCGATTGCGACTATCCTGCTGACATTCATCATGAAGATGATGGCACCATCACTCTCACTATTGATTCTGTAGAAGTGCCTACAAATTCGGTGAACTTATCCTTCGCAAAAAATGTAATTGCCTGTTCGGCTATTGCCAGAGAGTTGGGATTAGCATGGGAAGCCATCATTGACCGCATTACCACATTTCAGCCCCCAAAGGGTCGATGCGAAGTGAAAAACAATGGATCCATTATCATTATAGATGATACCTATAATGCCAATTTGGAATCAGCAATCGCTGCCATTGATTATTTAAAAGCCTTCAGTGGAAACGGCCAACGTATCTTTGTATTTGGGGATATGTTTGAATTAGGTGATTCCTCCATCGATCAGCATAAGGCCGTGGGTGAAAAATGTAATGAAGCAGCTTTATCTGCTGTGTACACTGTGGGCACAGAAACCATCGCCACTAATGGCGCAATCCTCGACGTAGCCTATAATGAGCATTTTGATAATAAAGACGCACTAGTTGATACCTTGAAAGACAATATTCAAGATGGAGATAAGGTGTTGGTCAAAGGGTCCCGGGGTATGCAGATGGAAACGATTGTAGAGGCATTGTTGGCTAACTGATGCTGTATCACCTATTATATCCGCTACGAGAAATGTTTTCACCATTCAATGTGTTTCAATACATCACATTTAGAAGTGCCAGCGCTGCAATCCTGGCTCTGTTAATCAGTTTCATCCTCGGACCGGCCATTATTCGAAAACTTCGCCAATTTCAAATTGGTGAAGAAATTCGTGAACATGGCCCGGCGAGCCATCATAAGAAAAAAGGCACGCCTACAATGGGGGGGATAATTATACTCATCGCCATTATCCTCCCCACCCTTCTTTTGGCTGACCTTACCAATCCATTTGTACAGATTCTACTCATATCAACGGTATGGATGGGATTAATCGGTTTTATTGATGACTACCTGAAAACCATTAAAAAAATGAAAAAGGGATTGGTAGCTCGCTATAAACTGGCAGGACAAATACTCTTGGGTGTCATCATCACGTTTTGGATTTACAATACTCCTGCATGGGACAATTTTAGAACGGTCACATCTCTCCCATTCTTTAAAGATACAGTGGTGGATTTTGGCATGCTCTATCCACTAATGATTGTAATGGTAGTAACCGGCACATCCAATGCGGTTAATCTCACCGACGGCTTGGATGGTCTCGCCGCAGGATTATTGGCCATTTCATTCACAGTATTTGCCTTTATTGCTTATATCAGTGGCCGTGTGGATTTTTCAGATTACCTCAATATCATTTACCTACCCGGTGCTGGTGAATTGACCATTTTCACTGCTGCCTGCGTGGGGGCTTGCATTGGGTATTTATGGTATAATGCTGCACCGGCAGAAATATTTATGGGTGATGTAGGGTCTCTCTCCACCGGAGCCGCATTGGGTACCCTGGCCATTTTATTGAAAAAGGAGTTTTTATTGGTCATCATTGGCGGTGTATTCGTGGCTGAAGCCATATCGGTCATCCTTCAAGTGGGATATTTTCGATACACTAAAAAGAAATATGGCGAACCAAAAAAATTATTCCGCATGGCGCCATTTCACCATCATTTTGAATTAAAAGGATGGCCCGAATCCAGAGTGGTTATCCGATTTTGGATTATAGGATTACTACTGGCACTTCTCACATTAAGTACGTTTAAAATTCGCTAATGGATATTTCTAACAAAAATTCTATCAATATTCAAGATGCCAAGACTACCGTCATTGGCTTTGGACGTAGCGGTGAAGGTGCATCTCGATTGGCCCAACATTTTGGCGCTAGTGTTTTCATAAGCGATGGCAAAACGGATACCAAAATGAAATCTCGAGCGCAGCAATTGGAAGCAGAAGGGATCGATGTTGAATTAGGCGGACACAGCGATCAAATTTATGACGCAGAACTGTGGATTATTTCTCCCGGGATAGCCCAGGATTCCCCGATTGTGATTGAAGCAAAATCCAAACATATTCCTGTGGTTAGCGAAATTGAATTTGCCAGTTGGTTCACCCAAGCACCCATAATTGGCGTAACAGGATCCAATGGTAAAACCACCACCGTCAATATTTTATATGAAATGTGTAAAACAGATCGCCTTTCCCCTGCATTGGCCGGGAATGTGGGCACTGCATTTTCCGACACCGTTTTGAACGATGTGATTAATCCACCATCAAATCGGGTTTATGTATTGGAAATTTCCAGCTTCCAAATGGAGCAGATTATTCACTTCAAACCATTCATTTCTGTCTTTTTAAATATTACACCTGACCATTTAGACCGTTACCCTACCTTGGATGAATATATCCAGGCAAAGCTCAATATGATTAATAATCAGGATGAAAATGATCATATCATTTATAATGAAGATGACCCGATTTTATGCAAAAAATTTAACGTCGTTTTACCCGATAGACATGCCTTCAGTTTGGCCGGAACCGGCGAAACCATGTTTACGATGAACGCCACCAAAATCTACGATGAAGCGCACGCCACGCTGATTCAATTGGATCAACTCGCTCTACCCGGGCGGCATAATCTGGCGAATGCCCTTGCCGCTGCTACTGCAGCAAGACTCATGGGTGTTCCCAATTCACGAATAACTCAAGCCATGTCATCCTTCACCGGTGTTCCGCATCGATTGGAACGCGTTATGGAATTGAATGGCGTCACCTATTATAATGACTCAAAAGCCACAAATGTGGATGCGGTCAAGGTTGCGCTGGACAGTTTCGAAAACGACATTCACCTCATCCTCGGTGGTAAGGATAAAGGCGGGGAATTCTCACAACTCCTTCCACATGCCCAAAATAAAGTGAAGGAAATTGTTGCCTATGGACAAGCGGCTGAAATGATCTCAACTGCACTCGGAGATGCGGTAAAACTGGAATGCGTTTCCAGTTTAAGAGATGCAATTGAGATCTGTCATCTGCGCGCAGTTTCCGGTGATATTGTTTTACTATCGCCGGGCTGCGCCAGTTTCGATCAATTCAACAATTTTGAAGAACGAGGAGACACTTTTAAATCCATTCTAACAGAAATGGTCGCCTCATGAAGCATATAGATATTATTACCAAAAAATATGACCAAATTCTTTTGGTCCTCATTATCCTTCTTTGTGTGGTGGGAACAGTTATGCTCTATAGTGCCAGTTCTTCCCTATCACTCAATGAGACTAGTGGTGTGACGGATACATTCTTTTTGCGTTCCCATTTAAAAAGATTGATTGTGGGGATGGTGGCCATGTTTTTCTTTATTTTCATGGATTATCGCAAACTAAAATCAGTAGCACCTTATCTGATGATTGGGTCAATTATTTTATTACTCGCCACTAAGATCACCTATATGGCAAAAGGAATCAGCTTCCCCGCACGGTGGCTGGATCTGGGAATTTTAACAGTCCAAACCTCTGATATTGCTCGTTTTTCACTCATCGTTTATCTTGCATACTATATTGATAAAAAACGGGACAAATTAAAAGATTTCTACGAAGGGTTTTTCCCGCCCATTGTACTCATGGCTGCCATTTTAGGGACCATTGTCATTCAACCGGACTTTAGTACAGCAGCAGTAATTGGATTTATTGGATTTGCCATGTTATTTATCGGTGGCGCACGATTACCCCATATTATGGCCACCAGCGTAGTGGCAGTGGTGGTGATGATCCCGGTGATGCTCATGCGATCCTATCGGATGAAACGGGTTCTTTATTGGCTGGGTTCGGTTTTTGGCTTTTCCGGCGGCGCCGACCAAGATGTGGTTGGCTATCAAGCACAACAATCTCTTATCAGTCTTGGTAATGGCGGTTTTTGGGGATTGGGCCTAGGGAATAGTTTAGAAAAAAACCTCTTCCTTCCCACGCCCCATACGGATTTTATTTTTGCTATTATTGGTGAAGAGTTAGGTCTCTTGGGCGCATTGTTTGTTATCACTCTCTTTTTATTCATTTTTCAGCGGGGTATTAAAATTGCGAAAGAAACCACCGACCCATTTGGTGTCATGCTCACCGTAGGCATCTCTTTCAGTATCATTATTTATGCTTTTATCAATGTGGCTGTAGTGACAGGGATATTTCCTGTGACTGGATTGCCCATGCCACTGATTAGTCATGGCGGCAGCAGCTTGGTAATGAATTTGGCATGTTTAGGCATTCTACTCAATATTAGTCAAGCCAAGCGCAGTGTGAGTCACAGCGAGGGGTGGAGACCTATTTTAAATGGCTAGCCCGATGCAAATCATCATTACGGGAGGAGGTACTGGAGGGCATCTCTTCCCTGCGCTGGCCATTGGTGATGAAATCATGGAGCGGCATCCCAACGCTTTGGTCCATTATGTGGGTTCAACCTTTGGGATTGAAAAAGATGTATTACCGGTAAAAAATGTGGCCCATTCATTACTACCGATTCGTGGACTTCAACGAAGCCTTAATTTCAGTGCTATGGGAAAAAATCTCCTTTTACCAGGGCGGCTTCTTTCATCCATCAGCAAGGTCAAATCCCTCCTTAATGATATAAATCCTAATTTGGTAATTGGTACAGGCGGCTATGCCTCTGCCCTCCCATTGAGAGAAGGTATCCGGCGGGGTATACCCACGTTGATTCAGGAACAAAACTCATACCCCGGTGTCACCACAAGATGGTTTGCTGAAAAAGCAAATCGGGTATGCATCGCATTTGAGGAAGCTCAATCATTTATAAAAAAAAAATGTGTTTTGGCCGGTAATCCAGTAAGAAAAGAAATTAATATGGGCGATCGATTACAAGGACTATCTCAATATGGATTTAATGTTAATAAAAATACATTATTTCTCTTTGGAGGAAGTCAAGGGTCATTGGCGCTAAATCAGGCCATGGATAAAATGATATCCCATTTCTCCATTGCTAACATTCAGGTTATCTGGCAAACGGGGAAAAACCTCCATGAGGTGTATCGTCACCATGAAAATGAATTAACTCGGGTTGTCCCATTTATTAATGATATGGCCAACGCCTATGCAGCCAGCGATTTGGTATTGTGCCGATCCGGAGCCATTACCTGTTCTGAATTGACTGTATGTGGAAAACCATCCATATTAGTTCCCTTCCCTGACGCGGCAGCAGATCATCAAACCAAAAATGCAGATGCATTGGCAAAACATGGTGCAGCTGCCCTAGTACACGAACAAGAATTAATTCCCGAAAAATTGGCCGCTATGATTCAAGGATTATTGGATAATGCTAGTCAATTAGATAAAATGGCTTCTGCCAGTCTAACATTAGGCAAACCGGACGCTACGGCATCAATCGTCAATCAAGCCATGGAACTCATCTCATGATGTTTCGAAAAGTCAATAAAGTGCATTTTGTTGGTATTGGTGGTATTGGCATGAGCGGGATTGCAGAATTACTCATAAATCTTGGATTTATGGTCAGCGGGTCAGATTTAAATGATTCAGAAATCATCCAAAGTTTAAAGGATAAAGGGGCCACTATTTTTGAAGGGCATGAGGCAAGCCATGTGAGCGATTGTGAGGTATTGGTTTATTCAAGCGCTGTATCTAAGGATAATCCAGAACTAGCGGCAGCACATGAAAAAAATATACCCATCATTAAACGCGCTGAAATGCTGGGTGAATTGATTGCCCTCAAGCAAACCAGTATAGGTGTGGGCGGTACCCATGGCAAAACATCAACATCATCCATGGTGGGTGCATTGCTATCTTACGCCAAATTAGATCCCACTCTGGTTGTGGGCGGATTGGTCCAAAATCTGGATACCAATTCACAACTGGGTTCAGGCGACCTCATCGTGGTGGAGGCAGATGAATATGATAAAAGTTTTCTTCAATTAAAACCGACCATTTCTGTCATTACCAATATAGAAAAAGAGCACATGGATTGCTATAATGATTTGGAAGATCTCCATAATTCATTCGCTCAATTTGCCAATTCAGTCCCCTTTTATGGTGCCTTGGTTGCCTGCTTAGATTCCGCCGGTGTTCAGAAAATTTTACCCCAAGTAAAAAGGCCGGTCATCACTTATGGTCTTTCTTCTCAAGCTGAGATTAGTGCAAAAAATATTCGATCCAATAAAATGGATACCACCTATTCCCTTTATCGCCATAATCAAAAATGTGGCGACGTTACTGTACACGTACCCGGCATACATAATGTATTGAATTCTTTGGCAGCTGCAGCCATCGGTTTTGAAATGGGTTTGGACGCAGAGACCGTTAGCAATGGGATCAGCAGTTATGGTGGTGTTCGACGTCGATTTGAACTCAAAGGGGTTGCCAAAGATATCATGGTTGTGGATGATTATGCCCATCACCCCACTGAAGTTGCTGCAACATTACAGGCGGCCAGAGATGGTTGGGATCGGCGCATTGTGGCTGTTTTTCAACCCCATTTATTTTCCCGAACGCAATCCTTTTATAAAGAATTTGCCGCAGCGTTCATGGACAGCGATGTGCTGGTTGTTACGGATATATATCCGGCTCGAGAAAAACCCATCAAAGGGGTAACCGGTGAATTGGTGTTTGATGCTGCACGATCTATGGGACATAAACATGCCCATTATATTCCAAGTCTGGATGATCTTCAGGATCGCCTTGATGAAATTGTGAATGAAAATGATATGGTTATTACTATTGGCGCAGGCACAATCTGGAGATACGGAAAATCTTATTTTGATCATTTGAACAGCCAGGAGGCGGCCGCCTAAGGTGGATCTGATGGATACATTAAACAACATGGTAACAGGCTCAATGTTGAGAGATGAGGCCATGACGCGACATACCTCCTATGGGATTGGCGGTCCGGCAAAAGCGTATATCACACCAAAGGATAAGGATGACTTGGCTCAAATTTTGCAATTTGCCAACCAACATAATTTACCCACTTATTTCGTAGGCTCTGGATCCAATCTATTGGTGGCAGACGAAGGAATTGATGGCTTGGTGATTACACTGGGGAAATCATTCAATCATCTCGATATCAATGGTGAAACCGTATTTGCTGAATCGGGTGTAATGCTGGGCAAAATGGTGAAAGAATGCATCCGGCGACACCTGTCCGGCGTGGAGAGTTTAATCGGTGTGCCCGGAACTTTGGGTGGCGCATTGGTCATGAATGCAGGTGCATTTGGGGGTGAAATATCCAATTATTTGAAACATGTGACCGTCATGACCATGGCAGGAGATGAAAAACAATATGTGCCCGGAGAAATCGAATTTAGTTATCGTCATTCTACCTTCCCTTCTGACGAAATTGTTGTCAGTGCAGAGTTCAAACTTATCCAAAGCGATGAAGCAACCGTAATGGAAAGACGGGCTGTGGCCAGTGCCGGACGAAAAACCACTCAGCCATTAAAATTCCGATCGGCTGGTAGTGTATTTAAGAATCCAAAAGAAGGGGCAGCCGGATATTATATTGACCAAGCCGGTCTCAAGGGCACAAAAGTTGGAGATGCAGAAATTTCAGATCACCACGCGAATTTTTTTGTGAACCATGGTCAAGCAAAAGCAGAAGATATTGTATCCTTAATCAAATTATCAAGGCAACGGGTATATGAAAAATTTGGGATCATGCTTGAATTAGAAGTAAAAACATTAGGGTTTAGTCCCGGGATATTTGACATATGAGTAAAAAGAAGAAACAAAAACTATCATTGAGATCCATTATAGGGATTGGTTTATCCATTCTCTTTATTATCACTTTGATTGGCGCAATAAAATGGGCGAACTACCGACAATCTTTTGAGGTTAGTAATATTGCAATATCTGGAAACAAAATTTTAGAAAAATCCACATATGAAGCTATTGTCAGCGCTTTTGAGGTAACATCCATCAATCGAGCCGATTTACGAAAAATGGCACAAGCCATTGAGGAGAATCCATTTGTTAAAGCGGCGCAAGTGAGTCGTCATTTCCCAAACAAAATGACCATTAATATTGTTGAAAGAGATCCATTGGCCATCATCAATCTTGCTGATAAATTAATGATAGATGGCGAGGGTGTGGTCTTACCCAATCATGCTTACAGCAACGAAGCGTTGATTCCTATTTTATCCGGATTCAATCCATCCACCGATTTATATCCCCATGGTGAGCAGACCTTTTCAGTAAAAGTCAAGGAGGCCGTAGCCATCTTAAAGCAACTCTCGAATGGCTATCCTGAATTATATGAAAATATATCTGAACTCACTTTAAATAATGATGAAGAATATGTCATTATTTTATCAGATCGTCCGACTCGGGTCGTCCTCGGGAAAGATGATATTATTACCAAATTAAATATTTTGAAAAATTTTGATACAGCTTTAGGACAACGTCAGTTAACCGATTTCCGGTTGCTGGATATGCGGTATAAAAAACAGCTGGTAGCGCGGGAGTGGACATGATTCGCCCAAACCGTAACCAAGACAAGTACATACAGACCGGATTGGATGTGGGGTCCGATAAAATCTGTTGCGCAATTGTTGAAATCGACCCCAATGCAGATACAATTAAATTATTGGGCATCGGCACATCCCCCGCTACCGGTATTAAAAAAGGTTCCATTACCCATCGAGATCAACTCATCGATGAAATGGATCATGCCCTGCAAGAAGCACAATTGATGGCCGATATCACCGTTCAGAGCCTATCTCTTGGTATTTCCGGGGATCACATTCGAGGAATCAATACCCAAGGGGCTATCGCCATAGGCGGCAATAATGGATCAAATGTGCCAGTACAGCATGAAATCACTAATTCAGATGTGAATAGTGTTTTAGAATTGGCCAAGGCCATCTCCCTTCCTGTGGATAGAGACATCCTTCATGTCCTTCCTCAGGAATTCGTAATTGATACTATGGATTCCATAAAAGATCCTGTGGGGTTGACCGGTCGGCGATTAGAAGCCCGTGTACATTTGATAACCGTAGCCACCACAGCTGCCACCAATTTAGCCAGTTGTGCAGAAGAATTGGGCGTCACAGTGGATTGCATTGTTTATCAAGGACTGGCATCCAGTGTGGCGACCTTGGTTGAAGATGAAAAGAATTTAGGCGTTGCCTGTGTGGATATTGGTGCCACCACCACAGATATTGTTGTCTATTTTGACGGTGGTATTCGCCACACGGCTACATTGGGCATCGGGGCTGCCAGTATTACCAATGATATTGCTGTCATGCTCCAAGTGGGCATTGATGAAGCTGAAAAAATTAAAAAGACCTATGGGTCTGCAAAAGCATCCATGTCCTCTCCGGATTTGGATTTTGAACTCCCGGCGCAAAATGGAGGTCTTAAGCGGAAAGTATCAGAGCATGAATTGTCCCGTTATGTTGAGGCCCGAATGGTTGAAATATTACAATTGGTTATGCGGGAAGTATCCAGAGCGGATATCAAAGAAAAATTGACTTATGGAATGGTTATTACCGGCGGTGGATCCGAGCTAAAAAATCTTCCTGGATTGGCACAGGAAACCATCAATATGCCCGTACGGATTGGTAAACCCAATAATGTAAGCGGTGCCATTGATGTGGCATCGGGGCCATCTTATGCCAGTGCCATCGGTCTCGCCCAATGGAAAAATTTTGGAGAAGATTTAAATAAATTTAAACCAGTGGAATCCCTCAGAGGTACATTGGATAAAGTGAAAAAACTGATAAAAGAATTCTTTTAAAAAGAGAATGAATACACATACCAAGGAAACAAGAAAAGGAGACTCACTATGCTATTTGAATTCGATAGTTTAGCTGAACAAAAAGCAAATCTTAAAATGATAGGCGTTGGCGGTGCTGGCGGAAATGCAGTCAATCGCATGATCCAAGCGGGCATGAGCGGCGTTGATTTTATTGTTATTAATACCGATGCGCAAGATTTAGACAACAATGCAGCGGAAAATAAAATCCAGATTGGTAAAAACCTCACCAAAGGATTAGGTGCAGGTGCTAGGTCCGAAATTGGTAAAGATGCCATGGAAGCCGATCGTGAAGTGGTAAAATCCATGCTGGAAGGATCGGATATGGTATTTATCACTGCGGGTATGGGCGGCGGCACCGGAACTGGCGCAGCGCCTGTGGTGGCTCAAATGGCCAGAGAAATGGGTATTTTAACCGTTGGAATTGTTACCCTCCCATTTAATTTTGAAGGCCCCAAACGAATGAATCGCGGACTGGCAGGTGTTACTGAATTACGTAAAGCCTGCGATACGGTCATCAACATTCCGAATCAAAAGCTTATGTCCATCGTGGATAAAAGCACAACTGTAGTTGAAGCGTTTAAGCTTGCTGATTCAATTTTACATCATGCATCTAAAGGTATATCGGACCTAATCAACGTTCACGGCTTAATTAATCTGGACTTTGCCGATGTTGAAACAATTATGAAGAACATGGGTGAAGCGGTCATGGGTACCGGTACTGCCAATGGCGAAGAACGTGCTGTATTGGCCGCACAACAGGCCATATCCAGCCCATTATTGGATAATGCCACTATTTCCGGTGCTCAGGGCGTTCTTGTCAACATTACCGGCGGTGCTGACCTTACCTTAATGGAAGTAGACGAAGCCACATCCATTATTTTTGAAGAAGCAGGAAAGGATGCCAATATCATATTCGGTGCCGTTATTGATCCGGTCATGAATGACGAAATAATGGTCACCGTCATTGCCACAGGATTTAATCGTAAAACCATGGTCGAGGATGCTCCGGTCACACGATCTGAACCCAAAGAAGTGACACCGACGCAAACAAGAATCCTGGCAGAAAAAGAAAATGTGCCCCTGCACCAACAACCAAAACAAGAGGAACTCATTCCACAGGAACCAGTGGTAGAAATGCCCAAAGCAACCAAGTTCTTTGATGATACCAATCCACCTATCTATGGAAATGATTTGGATGTACCGGCGTTTATTCGTCGTCAACACGACTGATTCGCAATACAGTTAGGTCAAAGACCTAACACGCCTGTTTTCTTGGTGGGTGGGGTTCAACCCCTCCTTTTTTTAAGTCCCCCAGTCTGGTGATACCGGTCAGGGGGACTTTTTTTGGTCACCATACCGTTTATAAACAAAAAAACCTCCTGCCCGAAGACAGAAGGTTTTTACCAAAGGAGGATCTTTCGATCGTATAATATAAAGCTAAACTTTTTTCCCCTCGGCTCTCATTTTATTCAGCACTTTACGGATACCAATTTTATCAATCAGTCGTAAGCCCTGTGTGGAGACATTCAGGGTAATCCAGCGGTTTTCATCCGCTAGCCAAAATCTTTTCTTTTGCAGATTAATATCAAACCGACGACGAGATTTATTGTGGGCATGGCTCACATTGTTCCCGTACATGGGTCTTCTGCCTGTTACGTCGCAAACTCTACTCATAATTCTTTAAAATCAGTTTTTAGTCCAAAAAAGCCAGCAAATTTAAAAGTATAAATCACGACTAACAAATAATAATCTATGTTTTATCTACTTTAATAAAACCATCTTTTTGGTTTTAATAAACTCAGCTGTTTGGATTTGATAAAAATAAATCCCAGCAGCCAATGGATGTCCTTCCCTATTGCGACTATTCCAAGTAACCGAGTGATAACTTGCTGGTAGTTGAGTGTTTATTAATTCAATGACTTCCCGACCCAATAGGTCATAAACTACAAGTCTAACGTGGGCGTCTTTTGGCAAATCAAAATTAATCTTTGTTATTGGATTAAATGGATTCGGATAGTTTTGTGACAATGCGAATGAATTAGGAATTGGCTTTAATTCCAATGATGATTGGCCGGCACTTAGTACCCCATTATCCCCAACAAACTGGTAAGATAAATGAATGGTTAGATCATCCTTGCCCAAATAATCTGTATTTATTATTAAAGTTTTTTCGTTCAATGAGAAATATCCTGCCTGAAAAATCGAGTGGCCAATAAGTGTATCCACATTTGATAAAACGATCACCTCACCTTCTTTACTCATAGATGGAAATGATAACCGAATATCATTCGCAGGATAGTCAAAATCTAATTGGAGGGCCCGTGTTCCTTTTGGTGGATGAATAATAAAATGATCATTTTTTACCACTAAATTGAGTGTTTCACCTTCTGTATCAATTAATGATGCCGATGAAGCAATCACATTTTTCTTACTCCAATGCCACATACGTGTAAATG
>LSCF01000050.1 GCA_001577025.1 Fidelibacterota bacterium TCS55
GGCCTTCCCCAAAGCGGAAGGAGGGACCTTTCTCTGCCAGATAAAATTCATGGACGACGAGCCCAAGCCTGCCAATGCTCATACCAAGGTAGCCTTGCTCGCTACGCTACTCCAGAACATGGGGGTCGGTTCAGGCGTTTCGAATGTGCCGGTGCCGGGCGTGAATGTGCGTTTTCACACGGTGAATCTGCAGGAATCATGCAATGCCTTTCTGGATTCCGAACGGGGCGAGAAAGCCTGGTTCGGAGCGCCCCGGGATGTGGACATGGCCCTGCTCCCGGGAGGAACCGCGCAGTACGCGGACGTACCTTACCATGTTACGGATTATTCGACCGCCCCTATTCCGGATACAATCATCCTCGGGGGCGACGCCCGCCGATGGAATCCGCCGGATACCCGCCACCTGGAAGACGCAGTTACAGGGATCCCGGTCGGGAGACGGGCCGATGTCCTTTATTTCCTGCATACCGCGCACGTGGGTGGACCGATCAGCGACCGTGAACGCGCGAAAATCGGGGCACGAAAAAAGCCCTTTGTCAAACCCGCAGTGATGAAGTACGTGCTTCATTTTGCGGACGGTGAATCGGTTGATATACCGGTAGTTCTGGAAGAACACATCGATCACTGGGCTGCCGAGTCGGCGGTATCGTTGCCCGGTGCCCGGGTAGGCTGGCGCGGCACGCTTGAGGGACTTGAAGAGGAAAATGCGGTTATTTTCAGCATGCAGGCGAGGAATCCGCGCCCGGATGTGGAGATTACCTCCATCGACCTGGTTCGTGTCGGCAGGCGGGCGGTCCCCGCAATTCTCGGCATAACCCTCGGCGAGATCGTACAGTAAGGCGGGGACTGTGGGGAAGAGATTCAGCCCCGATCCTTGCAATCCTAGAATTGTCCTCTTAAATTCACCCCTCCATAACCGGAAGTTTGAGATGAAACATATGACACTGATGTCGGCAATGCTCAGGGAGGAATACCTGGAGAAGTATACCAGGCAGGATGTTCTTTCATTCGATTAAAATAATTTCCCCAACCTTCATCTTCACCTCTATCAAACCCCCATTGTTCTAAATCAAAATTATAAAATGAATTTCCTGCCACAGCAGCAATAGCGATAAAATCCTGTAAAAATGGAATCCCTGATTTTACAAAATTAGATAGGGTGCTTCCATTATGAGGCGCAGATACGGATGTGATGGAACGAATCCATCCGTCATTGGCCTGACCAAGGAACGCACTCTCTTCAATCGTATTTGCAGAATCCACAATTGATGTTCTAAGAAGATAATCCAACATGCGTACCGTTTGCCCGCCCATGCTATGCCCCAATAGATGGATGGGATGTTTTTCATCCCATTGGGGGTAGAACCCTTCATAGGATTTTCCATCAGGTTTTTGAATCAAACCAAAGGTCCCAGAATGGCCTTTTCCATAATCCACTTGTCCACCTTTAATTTGGTAATAGAGCTCAACCGCCCGATCCCAATTGGAAGAAATGGGCCCAACGCTTGCCACATATACTTCGTACCCTTGGTCTATTAATACTTGCTCCAGATCATATTTTCCACCCCAGTATTTATAATTGCCCATTTCATTTTTGCCCCAGCCCATAAACCCGTGGACCAGCACAATAGGATATTTGTTTTGTGCCGCTAATCCATTAATCAATGAATGGAAGAAAAAGACTAGGTATAAAATCGTTTTACGCATTGGATTATTTATAATACCATCCAAAAAGAATCATCATTTCATCCGTAGATGCAAATCCAAACTTCACTGTTAGATCCGTTGGATTATCATAGGTAGCAATTAACTTTAGTCCCTGTCCGGCTGAAAGCGTAATAGGCGGATCATAGTTTAAAATGGGTGGATGCTCCCAATCGTCTGTCCAGTATATTACTTCACCATCCCGCGGACCGCCATCAATTTCGACAATAAATTCTGTCATTTTTTCATGTGCATGCGAAAAGACTTGCCCAAAACTGGTTGTAGAATTCACCCGATAAGTCTTAGTTATCGTGGTTACTTTTTTGGGTGGTAAAACCAAATCATTGTTGTTCATTGAAAAAAGTTCGGCAATATGTTGGACTTCACTCTCATCAATAATATGAATATTGGAATAAACTTCTCCAGTCAGGACTGAATCTGTTCGATTCACATAGTGTGAATTTTGATCTAATCCAAACTCTGCAGGTAATCTCAGGGCAACACCAGGAGGCAGTTTATAGTCAAGCCGTGGCCATTGTGTCCCAGCAAAAAATTGGTGGTGCTGCATGGACCGCAAGGTTGAAAGATTAAGTCCGCCACTATTCAACCTTAATTCTCTTGCCTCTCCATAATTAGGTAGCTGATCATTGGAAGTGCCCGGGATAAAGGAGTATAAAATAAAATGGTGACTGCCTTTTCTCATTTCAATTTCGACACGGTTGACAAATACGTCTTCTGTCTGTTTTGTATCGGTATATTGAAAAAATTCACGTTCAAAGTTTGAATTAACATCAAATGGACCCAAGTGAAGTTGAAACCCATTTGCCGGGGGGTCCAGTGGTGTGAACGGAGGGGGCTCATACCGATTTGAATCAGCTAAAATAGTCTCTTCTGCCACAATACCCGACTCGGGGGCACCCGCTTCAATCCACGCCCGAACAAATTTTAATTGACCATCAGTTAAGAAATTCTCTCCCGGAGGCATCATTTGTCCATATTCCGGATGATCCGCTAAATAGTGTTCCCGATCGTGGGCATTTATTTTTTCCCATAAAAAACTTTGGCCCAATCCCTTCATACCCCCGGCGTTGCTTACAATATACAGACCTTCATTTTTGGCGGCTGTGTTTTTTGGCTGAATACCCACCATTGCATCGTAGGCTTTCCCTTCACTTAGATCCAAGCCCGATTGCTTAACAATTGCTGTTCCCTTCACATGACAATTGGCACAGGATGGTGTTAATATATCCTGCTCAATGACTTGCCAGGTAGTACGGGTAGACTCTTTGCTTTCTTCACACCCAAAAAGCAAGAGGGAGACTAAAATAGTATTAAAAGACTTTTTCATGAGATTTGATTTATAAATTTAAGGGGAGTTTACATCAATAAAGGAAAAAAAGAAGGCCCCAATTGGGGCCCTCTTTACTGCTGGTTATGTTGGCAAGTATTGGTTATCCGCAACAGGTCTCAATCAAAATGGCGCATACTTGATATGGATCCATATTTGCAGATGGTCGTCGATCTTCCAAATATCCATGTCCATCATTTGCAGTTGCCATAGGAATCCGAATGGAGGCGCCTCGATCGCTAACACCATAACGGAATTCTTTAATAGAGCACGTTTCATGCAATCCGGTTAATCGCTCTTCATTGTGAGCGCCATATACAGAAATATGGGCATCGTGGTTACTGCCCAAACTTTCACAAGCAGCTTCAATGACTTTCAGTCCGCCATTTTCACGCATGGATTTAGTACTGAAATTGGTGTGAGCACCAGCACCATTCCAATCGCCAGAGACCGGCTTTGGATGCAGTGTTGCATTGACACCATAATCTTCTGCAATTCGATAAAGCAGCCAACGAGAAAGCCATAATTGATCTGAAACAGCTAATGGGCCCAAAGGACCAACTTGAAATTCCCATTGCCCGGGCATGACTTCTGCATTTACACCTGAAATACCAATCCCGGCCTGAATGCAGGCTTCCATATGGTCTTCAACAATGTCCCGACCAAAAACTTCATCCGCACCAACACCACAGTAAAACGGGCCTTGGGGTGCAGGATATCCACCGTCGGGCCAACCCAATGGAGAGCGGCCTTGAAAAAATGTATATTCCTGCTCAATACCAAACCAAGTTTCCTCATCTTTATATTTTTCGGCTATTTCAGATAGATGAGCCCGGGTATTGGATGTATGTATTGATCCATCTGCGTTCATGACTTCATTCATAACCAAGATACTATCTCCACCTCGAACCGGATCAGGAATATAACATACCGGTTTCAACATACAATCACTGTCGTTCCCTTCTGCTTGCATGGTGCTGGATCCATCAAATCCCCATAGAGGCAAGTCGGAAAGGCTACTTACCGATCCATCAATGACTTTTGTCTTGGATCGCAATTTAGCGGTTGGTTTATGTCCATCAATCCAAATGTATTCTGCTTTTACCATAATTTATCGTCTCCTTTGAAACATTATTATTTTATGTATTAATCTTGTATATCCTATATTTTTTAGGCTTATTGTGGATTCTCCAATGATATACAAGGCTGAATATACTTTTATACTATAATAATAAATACAGTTTTTAGCTGATTCGCTAGATAATTTTCATCAAATAGTATCCGCTAAGACAGAAAGATCAATTTCTGTTGATTCTTTATAGGAAGAAAGAACAACATTAGACTGCGTGCGAGACACGCCGGGCCAATTCTGTATTTCATACAGGAGATCCTCCAAAGCCTGAGAATTTTTGACACAAATTTTTAAAATATGAGAACCGCTACCGGTAATGGAATGACATTCCATCACAGCTTTACATTCATTAGCCTTATTTACAAATTCATCATAATGGTCTGAATGTTCACTAACGATAAACACATAGGCTGTTAAATCTAAACCTACATTTTTATGATTCAGAATGGCAGCAAAGCGATCTATTAATCCTTTTTCGGTTAATTTTTTTATTCGCTCACCCACTGCCGGAATGGATAAATCAACTTCCTTAGCAATATCACTCGCAGTAGAACGGCCATTATTTTGTAGAATTTCAAGGATCTGTATATCTCGATTGTCAAACATGTTTGCTTTCCTATTTTTTAATCAATGTTAAAATTATAACATAATTATTTTTCTTAAAAGGATACTTTGACTTATAGATTTTATGGAATCACGCTATTCTACATTCTAATTGTTTTTTTTAATAAAAAATGGCTATGCCCATGGAAACCACCATGCTGCTCGGCCCATAGGAGTATATATTCATATCCAGATTGATGTCCTCGGCTCTATAGCCAATGCCGAAACCAAAGTCTGAAAAAACATTCTTAATAAAGGAGACATCTGTCATGAGATTTGATTTATTAGATGAAAGGCCACCCCGAATGTTTAACTCATTCGTAAGTGTATATATCCCAGAAAAAATTATTGTATTATTAAAGTCGTCTGCATGTATATAATCTATTTCCATTTGAATGGGTAAAGATTGCATGGATCTAGAGATGGATCCAATTAGTGCACCATTCATTGGTTCTTTCGACTTTCCATAATGTGATAATGCACGCCCATAGTTATGTGCAGAAAAACTTAGGTCAACCCATTTCCCATGATAAATGATGGAAGGAGAAAGGGTAATGGCGTTGGCATGATAAGATTCAAGCCTGCTCAATAAAATACCGCCGTTAAATCCAAAATCAAATTTACCAGAGTTGGATTTCACCCCATATCCGCCTTGGATTTGGATATCCCCGGCTGAATAGTCTTCAGTTTTTATATTATCAACACTTCGACCTTCAAAAATGCCATATGAAATTCGGCTTACTTTAAATCCAAAATGATGGCTTTTTAATTGGAGTGCTCCCGCCATGGATTGACTGCTAATCCCCGCAGGATATTTTATGACATCAAATTGAATATGACGTTTTGCATGAACCAGCATGGCTGCATTACGAAAATCATTTTGGGGATTAATTAAATATCCACCCCCAGAAACGCCAAGGACATTGCTTTGGGTCCATGTGTTTAATCCCAAAAAAGAAGCTTGGCCGAACCCAAGGGTCGATAAGATAATGATATATAATACTTTGGTCATAATAATGAAACTGGATTCACATCAACAATCAAACGAAGACCGCCCTTTAGATTCGCACCATTATTCCTTTTGATTATTGACTTATAGTAAGCGTGGAGTTTCCCTCCGTTCGGATCATACTGCTTTTTCGATTTCAGTACAATTTGCATGCGGTAGTAATCTCGAAGCTTTTCCCTATAACAATAGGCTGGCCCTAATATTTCTATGCCTTTAGGTGTATTTTTAAACCGACTTTTTAATCGAGCAGCGGCTTCCTCAACGGTGTTTTTGCTTTTACCTCGCACCTCTAATCGCACAATCCAACTAAATGGTGGATAGCTCAACGCTTGTCTTTCATCCAGACAAATATTGTAATATTTTTTTAAATCCAGTTGGGTCGCGCATTGAATCACTGCATTATCCTGATTATAGGTTTGGACAACCACTTCACCGGGAATCCTGCCTCGACCCGACCGACCCGCCGCTTGATAAATAAGTTGAAACACTTTTTCTCCGGCTCTGAAGTCGGGAAGGTATAGTCCTGTATCCCCATTAATGATGCCCACTAAAGTGGCATTTGCAAAATCCAATCCTTTGGCAATCATTTGAGTCCCCAACAATATATCAATGTCCCCATCAGAAAACTGTTGAAGCACCTCACTAATATTTAATCCCGATCGAATGACATCGCCATCTAAGCGGGCAATCGTTGCATCAGGAAACTTTCCTATCAATTCATCTTCCACTTTTTGAGTGCCAATTCCTGCCAGTTTAATATTGATACTATGGCACTCGTTACATTTATTGGGCAGATTCCTCTGGATATGATTGCAAAAATGACATTGGAGATATTTTCCTTTTTTATGGAATGTTAGGGCCACCTGACAGTGGGGACATGTGGACACCTCACCACAGTCATCACAACGCAATACAGGGGCGAATCCCCGCCGATTATGGAGTAAAATAATTTGTTCTTTTTTATCCAGTCGATCTTGGATTTTATCAAGGAGACTCCTAGAAAAGATACCGCCATATACCTCTGTTTCTTCTGATTCCTTTATCATATCCACCACATGAACATGAGGATACTTTGCGCCGCCAAATCGTTCTGGAAGGTGGATATATCCAAACTTTCCATTGATATGATTATAGTAGGACTCCATACTGGGCGTGGCGCTGGCTAATACAACGGTGGCACCATGGATTTTCCCACGCATAAGCGCCACGTCTCTGGCATGGTATCTGGGATCCGGTGAATCTTGTTTGTAGGCGCTTTCCTGCTCTTCATCCACTACAATCAAACCCAAATTCTTCAATGGTGCGAAAATGGCTGATCGGGCACCCACCACCACTTTATAATCACCGGCGCAAATCTTTTTCCATGTCCATGCCCGGGCGGATTGGCTTAACTTGGAGTGCCACAAGGCAACATCATCCCCGAAAGCGGCCCTGAATCGACCAGCAATCTGGGGTGTTAATGCAATCTCGGGCAGGAGCATAATTACCGTTTTATTTTGCTTGATTCCGTGGCGAGCCGCTTCAATATAAATTTCTGTTTTTCCACTCCCCGTAACGCCATGGAGTAAGAATGGACTGAATTCATCCCCGTCCATGGATACCTTCAGTTGATCCAATGCCATATCCTGATATTCAGTAAACCGAACCTTTTTATGTATTGGGTTTAACGAAAACCCAGTCAAATCGGGAAGCACTGGTTTTTCCAGGAGATCGACCCACCCCTTTTCCGCCAACTTCCTGCTTACCTCGATGGGGTTGGATGCAAATGCCCCCAATGTGCTCGCCGGAACAAATTCATTTTTCTCAGATAGGTGGTCTAATAGAGCAAATTGTGATTTTGCATTTGTTGCTAACGGCTCACCTCCAGTTTTGGCTTTTACAAATAATTGAGATCGAGGTTTATATTTTGTGGACAGGTTTGCGGGTAGGGCTGCTTTTGCTGCTACGCCAAGAGGGGTGTTATAATAGTCCGCCAACCATAAAATTAAATTCCATAACTGATCATCCAGAACTGGTGATTCATCAACCAAAGAATCAACTTCACGGATATTGCCCTTATAATCTGATGCGTCCTTTATAGCCACAATAATCCCTTGGACTTTTCGGTTTCTCACGGGAGCCATTACGCGCAATCCAATCGTAACTTTTGACTTTAAATGATCCGGGACCTTATAGGAAAAAACCTGATAACTTGAGATTGGGAATGAAATATCGGCAAACATAAGCAATGAAAATACCGGACGGTAGAACCTCCCGGCAATAGATTAGTCATCAATTGTCTGTTTTTTTATAGGCAATTCCAATCTACCAAGCATCATCCGTGGGCAAAGTCATGTCAGACATGGGTCGATTTATAAAATAAAAAACCCCCACCGAATAAATATTCGATAGGGGCTTCATCATTGTTTTAAAACAATTCTATGCTTGGATGACGTAAACTTTTACTTCCTGGTTTAACCCTTTGGTAATCTTTACCGGCACGTCATAAATACCGAGCGCTTTAATCGGTTCTTCCAATAAAATGGAATGGCGATCCACTTCGATTCCTTTTTCAGCCAACGCTTTATGCACATCTTGGCTGGTCACAGAACCAAATAAGCGGTTTTCATCACCCACTTGAACTTCGATGGAAATTTCTGTGTTCTTCAAACTGTTCATCAAGTCTTCGTAAGCTTGCGCTTCGCGGATTGCCCGTGCTTTTGCCACCATTTTCTTTTCATCTGCCAAAGCGCGGTTTCTTTTGGAAGAACGGACAGCCAATCCACGAGGAAATAGGAAGTTTCGTGCATAGCCAGGCTTTACACTAACAATGTCCCCTGAAGTGCCCAATGCGTCTACGTCTTGTAATAAAATGACTTCCATGATTAACTCTCTGTGCTTGTATTGGTGTAAGGCATGAGGGCAATATTGCGAGCTTGTTTGATGGCTCTGACCAATTTGCGATGCATTTTAGCGCTGGTACCTGTTACACGACGAGGCATGATTTTCCCCTGATCGGTAACAAAACGTCTTAAAAGCTTCACATCTTTGTAATCTACATCTGTGATGCCGTTTTCTTTAAAATAACAAAATTTCTTTCTACTCTGAAAAGCCATGGTTTACTCCTGCACTTCTTCTGTTTCTTTTTCCACAACTTCTTCCGTCTCGCCGACCTCAGAAGATTCTTCATCGCCAGATTCATTGTCATCTACTTTTTCTTCTGGGGATTCTTCCTCTGCCGCTTCAGTGGTTTCAATGGTTTCCGGTGTATTTTCTGTGGCCTCTTCAACTTCAGTTTCAACAGATGCTTCTTCTGATTCATCCGCAACCGGTTCTTCTTCAACATGAACTTCGGGACGCGCATCCAATACCACAGTTTGATTCCGAAGAATCGGTTTTTGCAGCACCATGAACCGTTCAAAACGATCCAGATTCTCAGCCAATTCCGTTTCATATTGGAGCAAAATAAAAGATCCATATTTGTGTTTTTGAATAGAATAGGCTAACCGTTTTTTACCCCATACACGATGGTTAATAATAGAAAAACCATATTCACCCATTTTATCTACAACCATCTGCATCACTTCATCCAGACGTTCTTGTTCATAGTTGGGGTTGACGATATAGAGACTTTCGTAATATCTCATTTAAGACTCCTTAATTCTTATGCGATCAATGGTGCAATCACCAGAGATACGACTGACATAAGTTTGATTAAAATATTGAGGGATGGACCCGAAGTATCCTTGAAGGGGTCACCAACGGTGTCGCCCACAACGGCTGCCTTATGGGCATCAGATCCTTTACCCACAGCTACACCATTTACTTCTACACCTTCTTCGATCATTTTCTTGGCATTATCCCAGGCGCCACCCGCATTGGATTGGAAAATGGCCATCAGTACACCACAAACGGTAACACCGGCCAAAAGTCCACCCAGTGTTTCAGGGCCAAAAACAAATCCAACTAAGACTGGAGTAGTCACAGCGAGCAATCCGGGCAAAACCATTTCTTTAATGGCAGATTGTGTAGAAATTTCTACACAGCGGCCATGCTCTGCCTTCGTGAGTCCAGTTTCGTAAGCTGCGCGGTCTTCTTCAGACCAAGATGATTCGTCACCTTTATTCAGCACATTTAAAGCTGCTTTCAATTCAGGGATATCTCTGAATTGACGGCGGACTTCTTCAATCATCGACATGGCTGCGCGCCCAACAGCGCCCATAGCCATAGATGAAAAAAGGAAAGGCAACATACCGCCTACAAATAATCCTGCCATCACTTTTGGATTTGAAATATCAATACTGGTAATGCCGCTTTGCACCATAAATGCTGCGAAAAGGGCTAAAGCTGTTAAGGCTGCAGAACCAATGGCAAATCCTTTTCCGATGGCTGCGGTTGTGTTCCCAACTGCATCAAGTTTATCAGTTCTTTCACGCACTTCTGCTGGAAGTTCAGCCATTTCAGCAATCCCGCCTGCATTATCAGAAATAGGACCATAGGCATCAACAGCTAACTGAATACCCGTATTGGCCAGCATACCCAGTGCGGCCATGGCAATACCATAGAGACCGGCAAAATAGTGTGCACCCATAATACCGGATGCTAAGATTAAAATTGGAATGGCTGTGGATTGCATGCCCACGCCCAACCCGGCAATAATATTGGTCGCTGCACCGGTTGCAGATTGATCCGTGATGGATTTAACAGGTGCGGTGCCTGTGCCGGTATAATGTTCTGTAACCATACCGATACCAAGTCCTGCTGCCAATCCGATGACCGTGGCCCAGAAAACACCCATACTGGTAAACGTGACGCCCCCTTGGACAAATTCAGCAGGCAAAAACGCTTGAATCAAAAAGTAAATGGCCGCAACCATAATGGCAGCGCTGCCAAACTCACCGCGGTTTAATGCTTTCTGCGGATCGCCCCCTTCTTTCACCGATACCATAAAGGTACCCACAATAGAAACAACAATTCCTGCTGCTGCAATTAAGAGAGGAAGCAATACAAAGTTGAAATCAAAGCCGCCCATGACTAGAATGCTTGCACCTAAGACCATCGAGCCAACGATAGATCCTACGTAAGATTCAAATAAATCAGCACCCATACCGGCTACGTCACCCACATTATCACCTACGTTATCGGCAATAGTTGCAGGGTTCAGTGGATGGTCCTCAGGAATACCTGCTTCAACTTTACCCACAAGATCTGCGCCTACATCAGCCGCTTTGGTATAAATACCGCCACCGACACGGGCAAATAGTGCGATAGAAGAAGCACCCAGTGAAAATCCTGAGATTACATTCAATACTGTTTTAATAGAGATTGCATCTTTACCATAATAACCGGTATAAAAAATGAATAAGCCGCCCAAGCCCAAAACGCCGAGGCCCACAACGCTCATTCCCATGACAGATCCGCCGGTGAATGCCACATTTAAGGCAGAGGCTAAACCAGTTCGGGCAGCATTGGTTGTACGGTTATTGGCTTTGGTGGCCACTTTCATTCCTAAAAATCCTGCCAAGCCAGAGGTGACAGCACCGACAATAAATGATACAGAAATTAATGCACTTGAATCGGTACGGCCTGAATTTGCAAAGCCTAAGAGTATAGCAACGGCAATGACAAAAATGGATAGGACACGATACTCAGCTTTCAAAAAAGCCATGGCGCCGTCGGCAATACTTGCGCCGATCGATTTCATTCGATCTGTACCTTCATCCTGACTGGAAATCCAGCTTGTTTTCCAAAATGAATAGGCCATGGCCAATACAGCCGCTCCCATCACAAACATTAAGTTAGAGCTCATAATTTCAATCTCTCCATTAATTATGAATTAAAATGATTCATGGTATGATTAATACCTCGAATTAAAAGGTTTTCTAAAGCATCCGCGCCACGTTTTACCATGGCCTCCGCTTCTGGTTCATCATCCGTGCGAAACGGTTTGAGAACAAATTTTTCTGCAGGGCGCATATTTTCATCCGTGCCAATCCCTAATCGAATTCTCGGGAATTGATCAGACCGCAGATGGTAAATGATATTTTCCACTCCACGGTGGCATCCATCACCACCCTTGGGGCGAATCCGAACTGACCCCAACGGAAGGTCAACATCGTCCACGACAACATGAATATCGGCAGGGAAAAGACCCCAGCGATTGGCTGCATCTTTCACCGCAATACCGCTACGATTCATACCGGTGGTTGGTTTAATCAACAGGACTTCTCGTCTTTGATGCTGGGCAAATACATAATCTCCCTTTCCGGGCTTAAATGAAAGTTTTTGTCGGCGAGCCAATTCGTCCACCACCCAAAACCCTGCATTGTGTTTTGTATTTGCATAATTATCACCGGGATTGCCGAGCCCTACAAAGGCAATCATGATTCGTCAGAGGGTTCCCCCGCTTGTTCTTCATCTCCGGCTTCACCAATTTCTTCATCGCCTTCGATTTCAAGACCTTCTTGCGCATATGCCGCCCCGGCTGTCGCCATGGATGCAATTGCGGAAAATAACGAAATACGGGTATGTTTCTTCCCCATGAGGCCTATTCTCTCCCTGTTTTCTTCCCGCTGGCGTTCGATACCGCGGGTCTTTTTGTCTCACTCGCACGCGTGGACATCTTGTTGTCTGCGCGCTCTGAAACCATATTAGTTGATGCAGAACAAGAAAAAAAGACTAACTGGCAGTTGCAAAATTCTTATTATCCGCAAAAAACCCGAGGAAATGATGCCCCAGACCAGCCGATTTCGCCCATTTGAAACCCATCTTGATCTTGAGGATGCTCTTGGCGTTTTGCGTACAGCTACCGCGGGCGCGGATGATGGCGAGCTGTTTTTAGAGCGTCGCCGGGCCGAAGTTCTGGTGTTTGACGACGGTCGGGTTAAAACCGCCAGCTATGATGCGTTTTG
>LSCF01000051.1 GCA_001577025.1 Fidelibacterota bacterium TCS55
AACTAAGAGCAACAGCTAATGAATCTAAAAAAGCACAAAACATTGTTGAACTACTTGTTGGTGCCATAGAACCTATTCCAGCTTCTTTTACTTCAGGAAGAATAATTTTAATATCGCTAGCTCTAAGAAGTAGACTATTTTTCTTTGAAGCAACTCCAATCAAAGGAATTTCAAATCGATTCACATATTGAATTATATTTTTTAATTCCTCAGTTTCTCCGCTATAGCTCAAAATTAACAAAATATCTTTATTGCAAAATACAATTGATTTTTTGTTTAAACTAAACTGTCAAAAAATCGTAATTAATACGCATTATAAATCTGATATCATAAATGATTTTATAAAAAAACATTCCATAGAAAAAAATATAGACTTGGTTGTTCCCGTGCCTGATTATCATAATAAAAGGCGCCAGAGAGCATAACCTCAAATCGATAGATATTAAGCTCCCACGCGATAAGTTTATAGTTGTTACAGGGCTTTCGGGTTCCGGCAAATCGACCTTGATGAATATCATTGGCTGTTTGGACCAACCATCTGAGGGAGAATATTGGCTCGCCGGCGAAAACGTATCCAAACTCAATGACAAAGCGCTAGCTCGGGTACGCAATCGCATGATTGGGTTTGTTTTTCAGACCTTTAATCTCTTACCCAAAGCCACCGCACTTCGCAATGTTGAAGTCCCCCTTATTTATGGAAATATATCTAGATCAGAACGGATAGATCGTGCCAAGAAAGCCCTCACTGCCGTTGGATTGGAAGAAAGGATGCATCATAAACCCAACGAACTTTCTGGAGGACAGCGCCAGCGCGTGGCCATTGCCAGAGCCCTTGTGAATGATCCATCCATCATTTTGGCCGATGAGCCAACCGGAAATCTCGATTCCAAAAGTGGAGTGGAGATAATGAAAATTTTGGACAAACTCCATAATAATGGCAATACGATCATTTTGGTCACTCACGAAGAATATATCGCTGATCATGCAGAACGGACCATTAATCTGTTCGATGGTAAAATAAAAGAGGATCGTAAAACGAATAAAAGAAGAAGTGTTGTTTCATGATCGGACTTTTCTGGGAAAATCTCCGAATCTCTCTTGGCTCTATTTTTGCCAATAAGACGCGGTCTATCCTTACGGCCTTGGGAATTGTCATCGGTGTTTTATCTGTTACTTTGATGGGGACACTAATATCCGGATTGGATCGAACCTTTGAAAAAAGTATGGCCGGCTTTCGAAGCGACGTCCTCATGATCAGTCGGATGGAATGGTTCAGCGGGGATACCGATTGGTGGGAAATGCGGAACCGACCTCGAATTCGTGAAGAATATGCAGAAAAATTATTAGATCGATCTCAATTCGTAGAAGCAGTGGCACCTGTTTCCGAACGGGGGGGCAGTATCATGAGAGATGATAAGCGGATTGATTCAAGATTTTTTGGCACCACGCCCAATTATTTACAAACCAATATTTCTGCCGAAGTGGAAAATGGCCGATTTTTTACAGATGGTGAAAATCGATCCGGAGCGCGTGTTTTGGTCATCGGTGGTGATGTGGCAGATGCTCTATTTCCTGATGAAGACCCCATTGATAAATATGTAAAAATCGGTAACTATAAATTCCGAGTCATCGGGGTCTTGAAAAAGATGGGCAAATTTATGGGATTATTCAGCATGGACAATCAAGCCACCATGCCATTAGGTACATACAAACGCCTGTATGCCCGGCGTGGGTGGATGAACCTTCGGGTAAAAGTGAATACAAAAGATGTAGATACGGCGAGAGATGAAGTCCGCGGTATTTTTCGACAGCTTCGGCGATTAAAGCCGACGGAAAAAGATAACTTTGGCATCAATCAATCCTCAACTCTAGAGGCTCAATATAAAGCCATTAAATTGGCCATTGGGGGAACGGGTATTTTTATCACCGCACTGTCCTTAATCGTGGGTGGCATCGGCATTATGAATATCATGTTTGTCTCTGTCAAAGAACGCACTCGAGAAATTGGCGTAAGAAAGGCATTGGGTGCCACGCAGACGATGATTTTGGGTCAATTTCTCATGGAGGCCATCATGATTTGCCTCATTGCAGGTCTTGTGGGTATGGGTATGGCTTATGGTCTTAGTATGGTCATCAATAAATTTTTTCCTTCAGCCATGCCAATAGGGTTGGCTATTGGATCCATCCTGTTGAGTGTAATTATTGGTGTTGTCTCAGGATTGGTGCCATCTTATCGGGCAGCACGATTAGACCCTATTGACGCATTACGGTACGAATAATGGCCAAATTTTCTCATATTAAAAGTACGGTTCGAGAAAGCTTTCGCATGGCCATTGAAGCTATTCGCCAGAATAAGCTTCGCTCCATTCTCACCCTGCTTGGCATATCCATAGGTGTTTTTTCTGTAATTGGCGTCATGACCGCCATCCGCACATTAGAATCCTCTGTGAATTCTCAGTTGGATATTCTGGGAACCAATACGTTCACTATCCAAAAATATCCTGCGATTCAAGTTCGTGGCCCCGGTGGAAATAGGAAAATCAGACAACGAAAAAATATTTCTTTTGATCAATTTGAAAGTATAAAACGCCGCGCAAAACTGCCCTTAAGGGTCAGCGTGGTGGATGGGACCAGCGAACGGAATATTCGATATAAAGATAAATCATTGAAACGATCTACAGAGCTTTCTGGTGCAGATGAGTGGGTGCTGCGATCCTTTAGTACTTATCTATCTGATGGACGAAACTTTACACCCGACGATATTCGGTTTGGAAGGAATGTGACCATTCTCGGCCCGGATATTGTAGACATACTTTTTCCATTTGAAGATCCCATTGGTAAAGCCATCAAGATTCGGGGTATAGACTATACCGTTATTGGTGTAACAGAAAGAAAAGGTCAAGCCTTTGGCCAGAGTCAGGATAACTTTGTTGTCATCCCCATATCTGTATATATCCAGCGATTTTCCAATAGGTGGACATCCTTAGGTATTGTCTTTGAAGCGGAATCTGCCGAACTCTATGATAAAACCATGGACGAAGCCATCGGCCTCATGCGTGTCATTCGGAAGGTACCTGTTGGTGAAGAAAATGATTTTTCAATTATTTCGAATGAAGAGCTCATGGAAACATTTGCAGGATTTACAGGCGGCATCAAACTGTTCGCTGGTTCGGTTAGTGTAATTGCTCTCCTCGTGGCGGGGATCGGTATTATGAATATTATGCTCGTTTCAGTGACGGAGCGGATTAAAGAAATCGGTATTCGCAAAGCCATTGGCGCTACGAAGCGGGACATCCTCACCCAGTTTCTCATGGAGGCTATATTCTTAAGTCAATTTGGAGGTGTGGTGGGCGTCATTTTGGGTATAGCCGGGGGTAACTTGATTGCCCTCCTACTTAATGTGCCTGCTGTGGTTCCCATGGATTGGGCCTTTTATGGTATGGCTGTTTGTTCCTTTATTGGCATAGGGTTTGGCATTTACCCTGCATATCGCGCTGCGAATCTAGATCCCATTGAATCACTCAGATTCGAATAAATCCCTTCTGAACCTGTTTGTGGTGACGGCTTCAGTCACCTAAATTCCACATCTATTTTTCATTCAATTATTTTATGTTAAACACAGGGTATAGGAATGCGGGGCCACGGTTGTTTTCCAACGCCGCCGAACCTTTGTCTCCTGTTGGAATGGACGGGCCTGTATAATGTACGCAATTGGTGTCATTCCTGCCCGGCTCAATTCGACTCGACTCCCGAAAAAAATTCTTCATCCCATTCAAGGAAAGCCCATGGTCGTCCACGTATATGAACAGGCAAAAAAAGCCACCTCATTGGATGATGTCATTGTTGCCATAGATGCAGAAGAAACAGCAGATGCATTAAAATCATTTAACGTAAAAACCATAATGACTTCTGTTGATCATGTTTCGGGCACAGACCGTATTTTTGAAGCGGTACAGAATATAGAAACGGATATTGTCGTAAATATCCAAGGGGATGAGCCATCTGTCGATCCTGCATTAATCGACGAATTGGTAGGCCAACTTGAGAATGGACCCGTCCAAATGGCTACTGCAGCAGGGAAGGATATGAATCCCAAAAAACTTACAGATGTGAATACAGTAAAAGTCCTCCTCGATGGGGATGGATATGCCGTAAATTTCCGACGTGAACCGGTAGTGGCAGAGGCAGGTGGGTACTATCATCATGTGGGTATCTACGCCTATACCAAAACTGCACTAGAAAAATTTACGCAACTTTCTCCCTCAGAAAATGAGCAAAAGTTAAAGCTGGAACAATACAGGGCGTTGGATAACGATATCCCAATTAAGGTAATTTTAACGGACAAAGTGAATAAGGGTATTGATACAATGGACGATTTAAAACAGTTTGAGGCACAATAAATGACGACGAAAAATCCCATAAAATATATATTTGTATTGGGTGGCGTCATTTCCGGTTTGGGAAAAGGCATTGCTGCCGCTTCTATTGGATATCTCCTAAAATCCGCCGGACTCCGTGTCACAATCCTCAAACTTGACCCCTATTTGAATGTGGATCCCGGCACCATGAATCCTTATCAGCATGGTGAAGTATTTGTCTTGGATGATGGTTCTGAAACCGATTTGGATTTAGGCCACTACGAGCGATTCATTGATGTGGATATGAGCACGGATAATAATGCCACATCGGGCCAAGTGTATAGTACTGTCTTGGATCGGGAACGGCGTGGCGATTATCTTGGCGCCACAATTCAAGTCATTCCCCATATTACCAATGAAATTATTAAACGGATTAAAGCGGTCAATACACCAAAAAAATATGATGTAGTCATTTGTGAGGTTGGCGGTACAGTTGGTGACATAGAAAGTTTACCCTTCATGGAAGCGATCAGACAGCTATCCCTAGAAGTGGGGTACCATAACCATACCATCATGCATGTGACGTTGGTTCCTTATATCCAAGCCAGTGAAGAATTAAAGACCAAACCTACCCAGCACTCTGTCATGAAGCTTCGTGAAATTGGTCTTACGCCAGATATGATATTGGCACGGACAGAATATGCCCTCACGAAAGATGTGAAGCAAAAGATTGGCCTTTTTGGTAATGTAAATCCGGATCACGTTATTGAAGGCACCGAAGTCAAAAGTATATATGAAGTACCATTAACTCTTTACAAGCAAAAGGCGGGTGATATCATTATGGATCGCCTGCAGTTGCCAGGGAAAGTAGATGTGTCCTATCTGGAAACCTTTATAAAAAAATTCACAAAACCCCAACACCAAGTAAATATCGCCATGTGCGGCAAATACACCGAACTGCCAGACGCATACAAAAGTGTACTGGAAGCTTTCATTCATGCAGGGGTGGAAAATGATGCCCGAGTCAATGTGAACTGGGTGGCCACAGAAGATGTAAAAACAGATGCTGACGCAGAACGCATGTTCGGAAAAATGGATGGCATTTTACTTCTGCCGGGATTTGGATCCCGCGGTTCAGAAGGGAAAATTTTATCCTGTAAATATGCCCGTGAAAACAATATTCCTTTCCTTGGGATTTGCCTTGGACTCCAATGTGCCGTTATTGAATTCGCTCGAAATGTTTGCGGATTGAATGGAGCCAACAGTACAGAGTTTAATAAAAAGACCAAATATCCTGTTATCGATCTCATGGAATCTCAGCGAGCCATTAAGCGGAAGGGTGGTACCATGCGATTGGGCGCTTATGATTGCGATGTGGAAACCGGCACAAAAGCATTTGCTGCATATCGCAAAAAGAAAATATCGGAACGCCATCGCCACCGTTGGGAAGTGAACAACCGGTATCGGGGTCGGTTGGAGAAAAATGGTCTGAAAATTTCCGGTGTAAATTCGGAACTGAACTTGGTAGAAATCGTTGAACTGCCTGACCATCCCTGGTATGTGGCGGGCCAATTTCATCCCGAATTAAAAAGTCGTGTGAGCAAAGCCCATCCCCTTTTCAGGGAATTCATAAAGGCTTCGGTCAAACATTTAAATGGTAAATCATAGTGGGTAAAAGAATAAATATCGACAATATTACATATGGTGGCGGCGATCTGCCCATCATTGCAGGACCATGTGTTATTGAGTCCCGAGACCATAGTTTATCAATGGCTGAATCCATTCGAAACATTACTGATCAATTGGACGTACCGTTCATTTTTAAGAGTTCATTTGATAAAGCCAATCGATCTGCAGCCAGCTCGTTTCGCGGACCCGATATGGAAAAAGGATTATCAATTCTTAGTGATGTAAAAAGAGAGGTAGGTGTACCTGTTTTAACCGATGTTCACCTTCCAGAGCAGTGTAGTGCTGTTGCTGAGGTGGTGGATGTATTACAAATTCCTGCTTTTCTGTGCCGTCAAACGGATTTGCTATTGGCCGCCGGCAAAACTGGCAAAACCATTAATATTAAAAAAGGCCAGTTTTTGGCACCGGGCAAAATGGCCCATGCTGCGGATAAAGTTGCATCCACAGGCAATGAAAATATTTTACTTACAGAACGAGGTTCATCATTTGGATATGGCCTTGTGTCAGATATGACGGCGATCCCTGCCATGCAGTCATCAGGATACCCGGTGGTATTTGATGCCACTCATTCTGCCCAGGTGCCCAGTAGCGAAGCCACCACCGGCGGTCAGCGGGAGATAATTCCTACTCTGGCAAAAGCAGCAGTAGCTGCAGGCTGTGACGGTTTATTTATGGAAGTGCATGACAACCCCGCCGAAGCGAAATCTGATGCAGCCACCCAATGGCCATTAGATCAATTGGAATCATTATTGGTTTCACTTCAAAAAATCCATGAAGCGGTGAGTAAATGAGTTACGATATCCAAAAAGTAAAAATGATTATTTCAGACGTAGATGGTGTATGGACCGACGGCGCAATTTATAAAGGGAAAGATGGGATTGAACTCAAACGGTTTTGCGTGACAGATGGTGCCGGTGTGGCTATCGTCCGTGCGGCAGAAATGGAACTGGCTCTAATCTCCGGGCGAAAATCAGAAGCAACAGCTGAACGGGCATCCGAATTAAAAATTGAGGATGTATATAATGGAACACTCAATAAAATTCCACCCTACGAAGCATTAAAAGCGAAATACAATTTAACGGATGATGAAATTGCCTATATCGGGGATGATATGATCGATATACCTGTGATGGAATTGGTTGGTGTGCCCATAGCCACTGAGAATGCATCTGAAATGTGTAAATCCGTTTCTGTTCATGTGACGGAAAAGCCGGGTGGTCGCGGCGCATTTAGAGAAGCGGTGGAATGGATTCTCACCAAACAGGGTCGATTGAATCAAGTATTAGCTTCTCTACGAGAAAAGGTTCAGAATCAACAGTGAAACAAACACTTTTTTTGTTGGTATTTATTCTGGGCTGCGAAGGGGTGGAAGAAAAACGATCGGGTGAATCTCGGGACGGGCGTCCAGATGCGGAAAGTTGGGATGCCACTATCACCCTCACCAACGAGGGGGCAAAGCGGGCCGTCATTCGTGCGGGTCATTTAGAAAATTATGATGAACGTCAATACATCCTCCTTGATCAAAATGTAGATGCAGATTTCTTCAATGCAGAAGAAGTGTATACTACAAACCTAAAATCCAAGATTGCTGAAATTGAAGAAGATCGAGATTATATGATTGCCATTGGTGATGTGGTGGTTGTCTCCGACAGTGGCGTTACATTGTTTACGGATACCCTCTCTTGGGATAACGTAAAAGAAAAAGTATTTACTGATGATCGTGTAGTGTTTATTACGGAAGATCAGGATACCCTCTACGGCATTGGATTTGAATCAGATGTGGAATTGAATAATTGGAAAATTTTGAAACCCACCGGTGTATTTCACGAGGATGAAGATGAAAGATAGCCATCAACAGCTCAGCTCCAAAGGATTGCATAAACGATATGGTAAACGATGGGTCGTTCGCGATGTAGACCTAAATGTGAACAAAGGTGAGATTGTGGGACTATTGGGACCAAACGGGGCAGGAAAAACTACCACATTCTATATGATTACGGGGATGATTAAACCCACCAAAGGGAATATTTTTCTCGATGAAAAAAATATCACCCAACGGGCCATGTATCAGCGGAGCCGATCGGGGATTGGGTACCTGTCTCAAGAACCATCCATTTTTGGGAAGCTCACAGTGGAGGATAATCTTCGACTAGTTCTTGAAATGACCAACTTGTCAAAAGAGGCTCAAGCTGAAAAAGTAGAAAAACTTTTGGAAGATCTTTCTATTCAGCACATTCGAAAAAATAAGGGCAGCAATCTATCTGGAGGTGAGCGGCGAAGAGTAGAAATTTCTCGCACCTTGGCCATCGATCCGGATTTTATTCTTTTGGATGAGCCCTTCGCCGGAGTGGATCCCATCGCCGTTGAAGATATTCAATCTATTGTTCATTCTCTTAAAGAACGGAATATTGGCGTACTGATTACAGATCATAACGTACGGGAAACTTTATCCATTACGGATAGGTCTTATTTGTTGTTTGACGGAAAAATTTTAAAATCAGGCACTTCTGAATTTTTGGCCAATGATGAAGAAGCCAGGCGGCTCTATTTGGGAGAGCGGTTTACCCTATAATGCCTCGGTTAAAACAGAGTCAATCCTTACGGCAAACCCTATCGCCACAGCAGGTGATTCAGGCGAGCATCCTTCAGTTGAATGTGTCCAATCTTGAAGAAAAAATACTCAATGAATTGGAAAGCAATCCGGTTTTAGAGCAGTCTGAGTCCGATGAGGATGAAGAAGCGGTTGAACCGGAAGCTGAGGTCGATTATGAAGAAGACCCGGATGAATATGAACCGGCCAATATTTATGACAATACCCAGACCACAGACCGAGACATTCCCGTGGCTGAACAAGTCGATTTTGTGGAAGGGCTGGTCCGGCAATTGGATGGGTTTAATTTGGCAAATTGGGAACATGATATCGCTGAAGAAATCCTCTGGAATTTGGATGAAAATGGTTATTTAGCCGTGGATACAATTTTAATAGCGGATCGATATGATCAAACCGATGAAGCGGTTGTAAGTGTGCTGAAAAAAGTGCAGCAATTGGATCCGCCGGGGATTGCAGCCCGGGATCTTCAAGATTGCCTCCTGATTCAATTGAATGGGAAAGAACAGACCATCGCATACCAAATTATTTCGGAATATTTTGATGACTTTGCCAATCATCGGTATGAGACGCTTCAGAAAAAACTAGAGATTGACAAAGATTTATTGGGCGAAATCATAGACGAAATTACTGCGCTGAACCCTCGACCGGGAGAAGGAAAGATGGGTTCAGGTACAGAGACAGTGATTCCTGATTTGTTGGCTGTTCAGCGGGATGGAACATGGAAAGTCATTGTGAATGATTCATGGATTCCTGACCTCAATTTGAGTAACGAATATGTGACCATGCTGGGTCAGAAAGACCTCTCTAGGGAGACGCAAAAATATCTCAAAGAAAAGTTTGATTCCGCATCATGGTTCATCCAAGCCATTCAGCAGCGCCGTAATACATTGACGGCTGTGATGGAAACCATTATAGAAAAACAACCATCCTTTTTTAAGGGGAATATCACCACACTCGTCCCCATGAAATTGCAGGATATTGCAGATGAAATTGAGATGGATATTTCCACCATCAGTCGATCGACCCGGGGCAAGTATGTGGATACGCCTTATGGTATATTTGAGCTGAAATCATTTTTTACAGAAGGCTATACCTTAGAAAGTGGCGAATCAGTCAGTACGAAGGCCATTAAAGATTTATTAAAGCAATTGATTGAGAATGAAGATAAAAGTGGACCACTAACTGATACAGAATTGGCCGATCAATTGAAAGCAGGGGGCTACCCCGTGGCACGGCGGACCGTGGCCAAATATAGAGAACAACTCCATTTTCCTGTCGCACGATTACGGCGGCAGATAACCCATTAAAACGAAGGGGAATTATGAAATACAAACGAATAATCATTGGAGATCAAGAGGTGAAGGTGCCTTCTTTGTCTTTGGGCGGATTGCCCATCGCAGGGATTGCATTAATCCTGTGGCTCCTATCAGGGATATATGTAGTGGGACCGGATGAGGTTGGCGTGGTCCAGACCTTTGGGAAATATTCTAGAGCAGCACAGTCCGGGTTGAATTACCATTTTCCATATCCAATTGAAAAGGTATCCACACCAAAGGTAACAGAAGTGAAACGGATAGAAATCGGATTCCGAACTGTTGGAAAGAACCAATACCAAACTATTGAACGTGAAAGTCTCATGCTCACCGGTGATGAAAATATTGTGGATGCTGAAATGATTGTCCAGTATCGTATCAAGGATCCAGTGGCATACACTTTCAATTTTATTAAGCCGGAGCTTACGGTTCGTGAAGCGTCAGAAGCATCACTGCGGACAGTAGTCGGTCGGCATAATATTGATGAAGCATTGACTTCCGGAAAATTCATGATTCAGGAAGAGACGAAAGAACTGATTCAAAATATTCTGGATAAATATAATACAGGCATTTTAATCGTGGCTGTTCAGCTTCAGGATGTGAGTCCGCCACAACAAGTGATTGCTGCATTTAAGGATGTGGCTTCAGCGAAAGAAGATAAAAATCGCATGATTAATCAGGCAGAAGGATATCGAAATGATGTCATCCCAAAGGCCCGGGGTGAAGCTCAAGCGCAAATCCGTGAAGCAGAAGGGTATAAAAAAGCAAGAATCGCCCGCGCTGAGGGTGATGTGGCAAAATTTAGCGCAGTCTTGAAAGAATATCGAAAAGCAAAAGGCGTTACAGAAACACGAATGTATTTAGAAACGGTTGAAGATATTCTTCAGAATGCAGAAAAGATTATTGTTCCCGACGGAAAAGGGAATGGCAATTTGATTAATCTTCTGAATCTGAATGCAAAGGGGGGGAAATAGTCATGAAAAAGGTTATACTCATTATTGGTGTGCTCGTTGTCTTATTGGGTCTCACATCCATTTTTGTCGTGGATGAAAGGGAGCAGGTCGTCATCCTTCAATTTGGTAAACCGGTACGAACCATCAGTGAACCAGGTCTGAATATGAAGGTACCGTTTCCCATACAAGAAAAGATCATTTTTGACAATCGCTTATTGGAATACGACTCTCCACCGGAAGAAATCTTGAGTAAAGATAAGAAAACACTGATTGTGGATAATTATGTACGATGGAAAATTGTAGATCCACTCCAATTCCTTAAAACAGTGCAAGCAATTCCTACAGCATTAAGCCGGATGGATGATATTGTCTATTCTGAATTGCGCCGTGAATTGGGAACCCATGATATGGTTGATATCATTACAGATAATCGTGAAGCCATTATGGAAGTGGTGACTCAGGCCAGTAATGAGGCTACCATGGACTATGGTATTTCAGTAGTGGATGTACGGATTCGACGTGTGGATTTACCTACGGAGAATGAAGAATCCATTTATGCCCGGATGGAAGCAGAACGGAAACGTCAAGCCAATAAATTCCGATCCGAAGGGGAAGAGGAAGCTCAAAAGATTCGCGCATCTACAGATAAGGATAAAACCATTATTCTTGCTGATGCCTATAAAGAGGCAGAACGGTTTCGCGGTGAAGGCGATGCAAAAGCAGTGGAAGTCTATGCAGAGGCTTATTCTGCTGATCCAAAATTCTATGAATTTGTCAGAACGTTGGATGCATACAAAAAAGTAATTGATGAAAAAACCACATTGGTACTGCCATCCGATTCACGACTGTTCAAATTGTTGATGGATAAATAGATGGATATCAAAATTCGCTCCACAACCATCCTTGGTGTTCGCAAGAAGGGGATGGTTGCTTTGGGTGGTGATGGCCAAGTGACATTTGGTGATATGGCTTTCAAGCAAAAGGCAGTGAAGGTGAGAAAGTTTGAAACCGAAAAAGGAATTATCCTTGGTGGGTTTGCCGGTGCCGCCGCAGATGCATTAACGCTTTTTGAAAAATTCGAAACCAAACTAGACGAATATGAAGGCGACTTAACGAGAGCCGTTGTTGAATTGGCGAAAGAATGGCGGATGGATAAATACCTCCGCAACCTTGAGGCCCTTTTGGCCCTCATGGATAAACGGAATGCTTTCATTATCTCAGGTGATGGGAATGTCATCCAACCCGACGGACCTATTGTGGCCATCGGTTCAGGCGGCGGTTTTGCCCAAGCGGCAGCAACAGCTTACCTCAGGAGTACCACATTTTCCGCAAAAAAAGTGGTAGAAAAATCACTCCAAATCGCCGCGGATCTTTGTATTTACACCAATGATGCCATCACGGTCCTCGAGGCCAAATGAGTAGCTGGACACCCAAAGAAATTGTATCTGAATTAGATCGATACATCGTGGCGCAAGATGGTGCCAAACGTGCTGTGGCCATTGCTTTAAGAAACCGCTGGCGGCGCCAACAGGTTTCTGGTGATATGCGGAATGAAATTGTCCCTAACAATATCATTTTGATTGGTCCAACTGGTGTGGGCAAAACAGAAATATCGCGACGATTGGCCAAACTGGCAAAGGCCC
>LSCF01000052.1 GCA_001577025.1 Fidelibacterota bacterium TCS55
GTGAACCATCGCCGTCTGAGTCTAACCAATATTCGTCTTCACCATTCATCATTGCGCCACAGTTACCATCCCAGTGATTTGTTGGGGCTGGTCCCATAGAATGATCACCATCATGGTCACCGCCATCATCTATACCAAGTTCATCTTTAATCATTTTATATTCGTGTTCTCTATCTTCTTCTGCTACGCCCATAACACGATCATAATGTTCTTGTTGTCCTTGTAATTGGTATGCTTCATCCGCCCAATAGGTATCACCATCTCCTGGGCCATCAGGTCCCTGGTCATCACCAGCGGCTTCAAACTCTGCAGGATCAACAACACCATCACCATTTTGATCTACACCATCATAGGCAGTATCAAATTCAGGGTCTGCGTTTCCTTCATCATCATAACCGAACACGGCGCGAGCTTCTTCCCGATCGATGACGCCATCACCATTGGTGTCAACATCTTCAAAAGTTGGACCATCATCATGGTCTCCTGGGCCACCACCCTGCATAGCTTCATCATATCCCTGTACAGCGGCATCATATTCGGGGTGATCTACAACACCATCACCATTTGTATCTGCTTCATCAAATTGCTGGTCAAAATTTGGATCATAACCATACTGAGCACGGCCTTCCTCACGATCAACTACGCCGTCTGCGTTTGCATCTACATCTTCAAAAGGAACTGGATCTCCACAGGGCTCACCTAAATCATAGGCGCCATTTCCATTACAGTCGTTATAGTTTCCACAACCACCATCCGGGCCTGGGTCAGCTACCGGATAGGTTGCATTTGGATCACAGGGAGGAGGTGGAGGTGGCCCACCATCGGTCATTTCTTGACCAATGGCAAACACCAATAATATCATCCCTGTTAACATTGTCTTGATTAACTTCATTTCATCCTCCTTGATGAGTTTAGATTAATAGTACTTATCAAGCTTTTCCTCTAAAAGTCGTAACGAAATCTATTCGATTTTACACAATTATTACGTGACATAGCGCACATTATCGTTTCTCTTTAATTAATCGACCCAGATCGGCTGTGGCCCGATTGAATTCCTGTTCAAAAGATCCATAATAATCATTCACTTCATAAAAAATTTTGGCTGCGTCCCGGTCTACCACATGACTATTGTCTAATAACACATCAGGAGAGGGGAACAGAATATCAATCCCCGGTTTAAAATATCGGAGGGACAATTCCATATCGGGATTCATTTCCAGTACTTTCTTCATCACCAATACTTCATAAAGACGCCGTTCATGTTTTCCTTCTGAAATAAGAATTGTAAAAACATCATCTTCAGGATTATCGCCCCGGGCATTGAAATTCTTTAATTCATTCTTATAGGAATCTTTCAAAGTTACATAATGGGCCGCCGCTGTGGGCCGAACGAATGGCTTTTCAAGCGTGGCCTTACCCTTTAATGAATAACTGAGTTTTAAGGCCTGTTTATTAGGGATATTTCTAATTTCATTTGCCAGTGGGGTTACTCTAAAACCCGCTGGGTCAGCATTGGAGTCTAAAAAATAAATGACATTTTCCGGATTGATATATTCGTAATAGTTCAGTTTTTCAATAATGTCTAAAAGCATCTTTTTCACCAGTGCGGCTTCTCCCGGAATCTTCTTTTCAATAATACTTTTATAGGGCTCTTTCACCATCAAGGTTTTGTCTTTTTCAGCCTGTTTATCTACCGCTTCAAGGATATCTTTGAATACAGGACTTTCATAAATAAAACTCAGATCAAATACATCTGAATGTTGAACGCGGTATGAATTGGGGAAAGACCGATTATCAAACATATTAAAAAGTTCTGAATCCTGTGGGACAACCCTGCTAAAATTATCTTCACTCTCTGTGATAATATGGGGTGTAATAACAACAATGACTTCTTTTTTCACCCGTTGTTCTGCAGAAACAGCAAACATTCGGCCAAATAGCGGCATATCTTTCAAGATCGGCACACCACCTTCATTTTCCGTTTTCTTTTCATTAATCAAACCGCCAATAATGAATGGTGTATTGTTGGCCACCCGAACAAAAGATTGAACCTTCCGATTATTAATAATGGGGGCTGATTCTACATCACCGCTACCTGCAGCACCAATTCGTTCTTCTGTTTCACTTATAATAGTCTCCACCTGGATAGTCACCCGAGAACCATCTTCGCTGATTCGTGGCCGTAAATTGAGGACAATACCTACAGGCACATAATCTACTGACCGGGTTTGAGAAATTTGTGTATCGGTGGTTTTTACAATGGGAATTTGCTGACCCACCTGAATCCTGGCTTGGCGGCCATCCAAAACCAAGACCGATGGCTTAGATAGAATTTCAGCTGCCTTGTTACTGATCAATGCTTCAATATTAGCCCTAAAATTTGAAGTGGTCCCCATGAGCGTACGATCCAAAACAATTGTAAATGGGGATATTGACCCTCCCTGAGGTTGTGGGAAGGTAGCCGAATACCCTTGCCCATCACCGGAGAAATCAATGCCCAACTCATCCAACTGATCCGAATTGATCTCCAGCACCAATGCTTCAATGGCAATCTGATTCGCCGGCACATCAATTTTATTTTGAATTAAATCCAATAAGCGGGCCACCAAATTATAATCACCAGGTTTATAACCGATCATGAGTCGCTGCATGGGTTCACCACTGGTGGTGTTATCCAATGTCACGCCCCCAAGATCGACACCTAATGCCGATTTTTTACTAGTGGATTTTGTTCTACTTTTTTCGACGAGCGAAACCGTTTCTGTATCCGGTAATTTGATAATGATAGGTAATGCATCGGGCGCATTTAAATCGTTGGCTTTATTTGTAAATTGGGGTGTAAAATTATTTTCACCAGGAATTTCTCCTTTGCCCGCCCTGAATTCTACCACGGCATAACCCAAGGTTTTTAAAATGGCCAATGCCCGATCCGTTTGGATATAACTAAGCTTCACCACTTCGAAATCCAGATCCCGAAGTGAACTCATTTTACCCTCGACCGGTCGCTTTTGGATATTGGCTGGAGGGCGCCGAGTGACCGACGCTGGTGGTCGCTGCTGGGCAACAATAATTGTCACGATTAAAAATAAAACTGAAATAAATCTACGATTCATCTTGGCACTACCATTTTAATCGGCATTGACACATTGATTCCATCAAAGGAGGCAGATACATGACCATTTTCTTTATAATTATAATACCCTTGGGATGTACTGTAAGAAGAGGACGGATTAAAGAATGCCAACGCTTCAAAAGTAGCACCCTGATCACTATCCATGGCTACAGTAATACTTGAGGGAGAAGTAAAGCTATGGCCATCAATGGAGCCGCCTACAGCATCCATCATCATTTTCATGGAAACATAGTTTGAAATAGAATCTTTATGTACCTTTCGTTCAACTGTTGCCGTAAGCTTTATACTGCTGTTTAAACGAACAATATCGTCAGAAATCGTTAAGGTGAGTTTGAATTCTTTATTGCTATTCGAAGTGGATTTGGATGTATCTATCACTGTATCGCCACAGGACATTACAAGCAGCAAAAATAGAAACATCCATAGGACGTGTCTAGAAAATAATTGATATATTTTGACAGCTTTCATCCATTTACCTCGGATAAGGACTACTATAAGTGTAAACCATTTAACCTCATAAAGTAAATACTTTTTAATTGATGAACAATATAGCATTTATTCTGATATAAATGTGGTTCATCACTTGTGATTGTTTGAATTCACCAATAACTTCACATGAAGAATGCTTTGTAGTATCATAGAAAATCCACAGCCATAAAGGTTTTTATGCCTCGAAAGAAAAAAGCTAAACTTTTCGTTCTGGATACAAATGTCATTCTCCATGACTCCTCTTGTATTCATCATTTTGAAGAACATGATGTGGCCATTCCTATTACCGTACTCGAAGAATTGGATAATTTTAAACGGGGGAATGAACAACTCAATTATCATGCCCGCGATTTTTTAAGAGATTTGGATGAAATTACCGGGGATAATTTATTTAAAGAGGGAATCTCTCTTGGTGATGATCATGGCAAAATTCGGGTAGTGGTTAATCAATCATGGGACGAAGATTTGATGGAAGTCTTTCAAGAGGATATTCCCGATGTTCGCATTTTAAACACTGCCCTTCGGCTACAAAAAATAGAACCTGGGAAAAATGTTATTCTCGTCACTAAAGATACAAACCTGAGGATGAAAGCCAAAGCCATGGGTATACTGGCACAGGATTACACCACAGATAAGGTGGAGAGTGAAGATAAAATTTATACAGGCCGACGGCTCGTAGAAAATGTAACAACAGATACGATTGATACTTTATTCAGCAAGCCTTTTGAAGTAAAGGGTGATGATATTCCAGAAATTGAGACACCGGTTCCCAACGAAAATTTTATATTGCGAAATGGGACAAAATCTGCCCTGGCCACTTATGACGGTTTTGATGATCAGTATAGAAAAATAGATAAGACACCGGCCTATGGCATAACACCCCGCAACTCTGAACAGGCATTTGCACTGGCGGCACTCACCAATCCAAAAATACAACTGGTGACCCTTTCTGGCAAGGCAGGGACAGGAAAAACACTATTGGCATTGGCCGGTGCTTTGGAATGCCGATCTCAATTCAGGCAAATTTATTTAGCGCGTCCCATCGTCCCCTTAAGCAATCAGGATATTGGATACCTCCCGGGTGATATTCATTCTAAGATTGATCCTTATATGCAGCCCCTCTGGGATAATCTGGGTGTCATTCGTCATCAATTCAATGATAATGACACAAAAGCCTTAAAGATCAATGATATGCTAGAACAAGAAAAATTGGTCATTACACCGCTGGCTTATATCCGTGGCCGAAGTTTGCAGAAAGCATTCTTCATTGTGGATGAAGCACAAAACCTCACACCCCATGAGGTGAAAACCATTATTACCAGAGCAGGTGAAGGCACCAAAGTGGTCTTTACCGGAGACATTCATCAGATTGACCAGCCTTATTTAGATAAGCTTTCTAATGGGTTGAGCTATCTCATTAACCGCATGACCAATCAAAAGATTTTTGCCCACATAACTTTAGAAAAAGGAGAACGGTCTTACCTGGCAGATTTGGCCAGCAACCTCTTATAATCTTATGTCTGATATCAACCATGTTTCTTCAGAAAACCAATTGAACTACACCCTGGACTCGTTCGGGATAATTACCATGGAACGATTATGCAAATGGACCAAATTTGTGGGAATCATGAATATCATTACAGGTGTCATTTATTGTCTGTCGATCATTATTCTATCTATCCCGACAGTTATTATGGGTATCATTACCATTGTCATGGGGACTAAACTCACCACCGCATCCAACTATTTACAATTTGCAGTTGAACATAAAGATGGTCCATCCTTTTCGAATGCTGTAGATCAACTGAGACAGTATTTTTTCATTAATGGCATTTTGCTGCTCATTACATTGATTCTCATCGGATTGATCTTGCTAATGTTCGGCTTATTTGCTGGTTACATTATGGATTTTTTAAATGAAAGCGGCTTTGACTATTCTGTCAGCGCCATAGGGACTATATTGGATTCATTCGCCGGGTGAAATTTTTAAAAAAGATTATCAATATTAAACCTGGTGAGGGCAAAATGGTCCTCACATTTTTTGCATTTTCATTTTTCACCGTAGCCATGGGGCTCGTGGCCAAAACGGCGAGAGATGCTTATTTTTTAAGCCGGTTTGAAAAATCAATTTTGCCACTCATGTTTTTGGTCATTGCTGTGGTCATGGCACCCATTCTCACTTATTATACGAAAGTGTCCAAAAAGCTGGCGCCCCGTACGTTGTTTATGATTACCTGCGGCATATTTTCTGGCTCTTTCATCCTGCTTCAACCCCTCATGACTGGATTTGTTGTCCCCCTCACCTATATCTGGGTAGAGGTGGCCGTAGGGATTATGCTCATTCAATTCTGGACCTATGCAGGTGATTCATTCGAACCACAGCAAGCCAAACGATTATTCGGCATAATTGCAGGAGGCGGTTCATTTGCGGTCATGCTCATTGGTATGAATCTGAAACCATTCGTAAGTGCGTTTGGTACGGATGAATTGCTTTTTCTTGCCGCAGGGTTTTTAGGATTGGCTTTCACTTTTGGCAATATGGCCATGGGATATTTTAAAAAGATACCTAAGAAAAAAGGGCCGCCTAAACCTGCTAAAAAGACCGAAAAGAAAAAAGGTAAAATGGATCCGTTTTTAATGGGCATTGCCACCATTGTGGCTCTATCTGCCATTGTTACGATTTTGGTGGACTACCAATTCAAAATGATTGCGGCGACTTCATTCCCGAATGAAAGTGATCTGGTCTCATTCTTTGGTACATTTTATTCCATCGCCGGTGCCGCATCCATCATTATGCAATTCTTAATTACAGGGCCTGTCCTTTCTCGATTTGGTATCCTGTTGGGATTATTAATCTTGCCCTTTTTCTTAATTGCCGGCTCTGTAACATTGTTAATACTACCGGTATTGATGAGTGCCAGTTTTGCCAAATTTGCAGATCAGACATTTAAGTTTACTATCAATAGTTCATCTTTAGAGTTATTATGGCTGCCTGTTCCGGCAGATCAACGCAAAACCATAAAGCCGCAAGTGAGCGGTACGGTAAAATCGGTGGCAGAAGGTATTGGCGGTTTGGCCACATTTTTATTGGTGAAAGTGATTGCACTCCATTATTTAAGCATCGTTGCCTTGGCAGCCATTGGCGGATGGATGGTAACTACATTCAGGGTGAAATCCGGTTATGTCAAACAATTGCAAACGGCTATCGCCAAACGTCAGATTGATTTTGAAGAATTAAGCATAGACGTCCAGGATGCGGCCATGGTGAAAACCATTGAAGAAACATTGTCATCTGATGATGCCATTAAACAACTTTTTGCTTTAGAAATTATTGAGGGCCTTCCCCTTTCATCATGGCGAAAGACCATCAATCAACTTTTTCAATCCGGGTCTCTAGATGTGCGAAATCGCATTCTCACCATGGCTTGGGATGAAGAGGATATCATTTCAAATGATGATATTGTTTCAGCCATCCATAAACATGATGATGTTTCTCCTGAGGCCATTATGATAGCGGGCCGGCGGGGATTAAATCATATCACTGACGAGTTATCGAAATTATTATCTAGCGAAAATCTGAATATCCGGGCGGCATCTGCAGCCGCCATTTTGCAAATGGAAAGTGGTCCGAAAGATCAAGCCGAAGCCCATCTTAAAAAGATGTTGGATAGCGACGATGAAATCACCCAAGCTACTGCATTGAAGCGGCTCGTCTATAATGAACAATTTTTACCACAGGATGTCCTCAATGCATTTTTAGTCAATGAGGGGAATGTTATTAGCAATGCTGCATTAACCATTGCAGGCAAGCGGAGGGATGATGTGCTCATCCCGGCAGTCATCACCAACTTGGCCCTGCCCAAAACCAGCCTTCAGGCTAGACAGACTTTAGGGGATTTTTCTGACCAACTCGTCCTTGATCAATTTGATTCGTTTCTCCAATCAAAAGAGACCTCCCGAAAATTGCGATTGGGCATCATTCGTGCCCTTCGAGAATATCCGAATGATCAGGCCATTGACTTATTGCTCACCCAATTAAATCGTAATGATCAAGATATCTTTAATGAAGTGGTGGATGCACTATTGGCGATTGCAAGGTTGCATCCGATTGGGGAGGATAAAGAGGACCAAATTGCCGATGAAATCCGAGCAATAGCTGAAAAATTATATGTTCTCAATGAAAATATTCGACTCCTCCCCGATGATGAGCATCGTTTCTTGATGCACGATCATCTCAACAATGAGATTCAAAATACCCTCCCCACCTTATTGAAACTAGGTGTCTTGGATGTGCCCGACACACCCATTGAAACCTATATCCATACGGTCAAGTCAGGCGATCCGGCAAAACTACCTTTCCTTTTGGAATTTTTTGAAAATATCTTTGCAAAAGAAGAACGGGACATTATTAATCCACTCATTGAACAAATATCTCTGGAAGAACGTCGTGAAGTGGGCCTTTCCCATTTTGGCAAACTCCCTAATGACCTTAATCAAGAATTGAAAAATGCGGTCTATTCCCCCGATAAATGGCATTCGGTCATTGCACTGGATTATTTGCTCCAATCCGGTAAAATGGATGTGATTCAATCCCTGGATTGGGAAGAAGTCCCCACTTCAAAAGCAAATCAGGAGTTGATTACAAGACGCATTCAAAATAATGGGACGAATCTTGATTTCATTCCATCAGAAAGATTTAAATTAGAGGGAGAAGAATTATCCATGTATTCCACTTTAGAAAAGACCATCATTCTTAAATCTGTGGATTTATTTAAATCCATCCCTGCAGAAAATCTATCTCGAGTGGCGCAGATTACTGAAGAAGTAACCTATGAAGCCAACGCCTCCATTTTTGCTGAAGGTGATTATGGCGATTCATTATTTATCGTAGTGGATGGAAATGTAAAAATCCATAAAGGTGCCCAAGAATTGGCCATGCTGGGCAAAGGTACTTGCCTAGGGGAAATGGCACTGTTGGACGATGAGCCTCGTTCTGCCGATGCCACGGTCACGGAGGATTCTACCCTATTCAAGATCGAGCAAGAAGGCTTTTATGAAGTGATGGGAAGCCAAAGCGATATCATGGAGGGCATCATTAAACTGCTCACAGGACGGCTCCGAGTGGCAAACGAAAAACTCATGGGTAAGTGAGCGTTAAGTTGATGATTTAATTTTTACTTTTGGGGAGGATTTGATCCAGTTTCTCCTCTGTTTTCTCTTCTATACTTTTGTTGATTGTTTCTTTCGCTTTTTCCGCTGATTCGTTTGTTTTCTCTTTAATATTTTCTATCCCTGACTGAAGTCCTTCTTTCAATGATTCTACTGTCACATCTTCCCCGGACCAAACCATATAGGCCACCCATAATACAAGTAATGCACTTACCACCAATACCAACTTGATCAGCTTCTTAATAACACCCACGAGAATAAGGAGCGCTAAGACCACTGCCACCGCCATGTATACTGGATTAGAGGTTAACAATTCAATGGATTGATCCATTAGTGCTTCTCCCCTTTCATTCTCATTTTTTGGTGATTGACTCTACCAGATTTTTTTTCATATTCTTCAATTAATTTCATGATATCCGGGTCATCAGGCATTTCAAATTTCATGGTATCAATTCTTCCTCTTCGATCTACCACTTCACCCCTATCTATTGTTAATTCAATAACACCAATATAATAGCCTTCTTTCCCCGCCTGAGTAATAAGCGTGCCATTTACCGTTTCTGGTGATTCCAGGTTGGATTGACTATGGCCGCCGATGATCACATCAATCCCGTCAATGGATTTAGCCAATTCATAATCCAAATCCGCCCCCTGATGGGTAAGCAATACCACCACATCTGCCTTGTCCTTCAATTTTTTTAATTCTTTTTTAACATATTCTACTGGATCATCCAGTTCAATCGTTTCTCTTATTGAATCTGGATAATACCTAATGGCATATGAATCCATTATACCTAAAACAGCGATGTTGATTCCATTTCTATTGATAATTATAGAGGCGTTTGGTGCGCCTTCAATATTTGATCCCACAACAGGTATGTCCATCATTTCTATATATTTTTTCCTCAATTGAGGTTCAAGCGTCATTTCCTGATCCCCTAATAATATCCCATCGTAAGGGAGTTTGCTGTAGGCTACGGCCATGAGGCTATCTTTTAGGGATTGATGGGTTAAAGTAAAAATATCCCCTGCATCTAGTAATATTGTATTTGAATTTTCTGTGATAAAATCGTCTATATATAAAGAGCGTTTTTCCACAGCACCAAATGGATGATCAGGGCAGTAACAATTTTCTAAGGCACCGTTCGTATTATTTGTATGGAGGATATAGAGAGTGGTTTCCTGAGATAATGCCACGGTAGACAATATGGCCGTTATTAGGATAAGTAGGATTGGTTTTTTCTGTCCCATCGTGCCTAAAATTGAGTGTAATGAAGAGTTTAATCAAAACATTTTTATTCACAATTCCAATCTTTGCTCAAACGCCGGCAGATTCACTTTTTCGCGCCCCAGATACGACACCATTTCAGAAATTATTTCTTTATCCCATTGCCAAGTGGCAGAATATTTCTTACTCTAATGATGCTTTAAACTGCCAGTTTTATCCAAGCTGTTCCAACTATGGGGCCCAAACCATATATCATAATGGCGTCCTGAAAGGACTCATTCAAACATCGGACCGTATCGTGCGATGCAACCCCTCTGCTCATGATGCCCATAAAAAGATGAATGGTTCTTTTCATACAGACGGCCGACTCAAAGATTCTATTGTACTAAAACGAAATAGAGATCAGACACGTTCACCCTTGCTTGCGGCAGGATTATCAATGGCTGTCCCTGGATTGGGTCGCGCCTATGGAGGCAGACCTTTTGATGGTGTCTATGGTTTTTTAATGTCCTCTTTTGCCATCAGTGCAGGTATTAAAGGAATAGAGAATAAAAGTGTTTTATCTCCCCTTTTTGTAGGTGTAGGGCTCACAATATATATGGGTGAAATCTATGGCGCCTACCGGACAGCAAAATATTATTCGAATTAAAAATAATTAATGAGTGAATATAACGAATATATCTTAGGTACTGATAAAGAAGAGCTTTCTAGATTAGAGATTCAGCACAAGGTTTGGTTATCTGAAGCCAAACATGGGTGGAATCTAGCCGGCTTTAAATCTGGGCAGACCATTTTAGACTTGGGATGTGGACCTGGATACTGTACAATGGAATTGGCAAAAATTGTTGGCACAAGTGGTAAAATCATCGGTGTGGATCGTTCGGAAGGATTTATTCATTACTTACAAAATATCCAGAAATCCCACCAACTTTCTATAGAACCGTGTCTAACAGATTTTGATGATTTAACACTAGAAGAAGAATCTCTGGATGGAATGTACTCTCGATGGGCACTGGCATGGACGCCAAACCCAAAGGCAATATTAAAAAATATACAGAACGCACTGAAGCCTAAAGGGAAAATGGTCATCCATGAATATTATAACTTTTCCACTCATCAGACTCATCCTGAAAAACCTGCCTTAAAAAAGGCCATTGGTGCTGCCTTAAAGAGTTTTAATGAATCTGACTGCGAGATCAATATTGGCAGTTTAATACCTGGATATGTTAAGGAATTAAATATGAAAATGACCCATATCCGCCTTATGCCTAAATTGGCAACACCAGGTTCTATGGATTGGGAATGGCCAAAAACCTGGTACCAAAGTTATTTCCCGCGGTTGGTGGAAATGGGATATCTAAGCACTGAAGATATGAATGAAGCTTTTGCAGATTTAGAGGCGATCGAACAAAAGCCTTATACAACACTGTGTTGCCCAATGATGGTTGAAGTAATCGCCGAAAAATAAATTTTTCTAAGCTTCATGGGATTAATGTAAAATTCGGGCCTTGAATTCAGGCCACTGTAGCTCAGCTGGTAGAGCAACGCATTCGTAATGCGTAGGTCAGCGGTTCGATCCCGCTCAGTGGCTCAAAACTGTTTATCTATTTAATTGCTGACTTTTGTATACAGAGTCAGGGAATGATTGGATTTTCTTTTCCTGTTTGATGCAGGATTAAACATATTGCAAAACTTGTGGTCTAAAACCCTCAACCCCGCAGTTTCCACATCCTCGGTCAGTGAATCGTAGGTGTAGCGCCGCAAGTGGACATTGTGAAACCTTCCGCGGACTAAATTATACACATTTTCAAACAGGGCGGCATCTCCGCGAACCCTTTCCTGAGGGACACAAATTACCAATATTCCATCTTTCTCTAACAGAGTGGAAATATTCTTAAGCAATGGCACCGGATTTTCCACATGCTCCAATACATGCATGAGCGTAATCGCAGAGTACCGCTGACCATGCTCCTTATAGAATCCATTGTGAATATGATGAAACTTGATTGGATCAAATAATGCATTGTTTCGCTTAATGGAAGATAAACTGATATCAGCGCCTGCCACCCTCCTGTATCCAAATTGGTCAGATAAATAACGGGTGAAATATCCAGTGCTGCACCCAAGATCCAATATTTTCCCACCATTCACATGGTCAACCAGATAATTCCGGGTATGATCCATTTCCCATTGCTTAAAT
>LSCF01000053.1 GCA_001577025.1 Fidelibacterota bacterium TCS55
AAGCACGCCGCCAGCGTTCGTCCTGAGCCAGGATCAAACTCTCCATTGTATGTTTGATTCTGTACTGTCTTTGTCGCCCTGGGAGGGCGACTCTCAAATCCAATTAATTGGACCACGCATACCAAATTTTCAAAAAACAAATATTACTGTCCTAGACAGCCGGCAATAATACGGCTCATATGCATCAGTCTGCAACATAATTTTACAGAATGATTATATTATTTTATTACAAAATCAGGGGTCTCGTAATCCATGAATCTTTGGATCGGCAATTTACCTGTCACTCGCCCTGCGTACCGTCGGACAAGCTTCCGATTTGATTCATCAATATCATGTACAGATTTCCACATACTGCCTGCATATAAACCAATTGCAATCAAGGTCGGAGGCACCCATGCCACGTTTCGCTTTGATTCTAGGTTCAAATTGCTTGGAATCGTATAGCCTGAAGATGAATGAAATACACCACTTTTTGATACGATATCTCCTGTCATTGGGACTAGTTGTTGCCGATTGCCTACCAATGGCAATCCGCCCTTCTGTGCGATGGATGCAGAAGTTAGCATGGCTGTATAGATCAAAAAAGACGCACCCATGGCGCCAACAGCATTTTCAGTCTGTTTTAAATAAATGAATCCGCCACCGGGTGCCAGAGATGAAAGTAATGCAGGCGTTTTTTCTTTTAAGGGCGCATTCTCAGCTGTTTTGATAGCCTTATACCAGGGGCGAATCTGTTTTGTATAATGACTATGGTCAAACCTTGCCTCAGCCGCTTTAAACGCTAGACGCGCCTCCTCCCATTCCAATGATTCAAAATGGGCATAGGCACGAAATATCAATTCATAGGGATCTTTCGTACCTTGGGTGCTATCAATTACTGCGGTATAATTCTCATTGACCAGTGCAATATAATAAAGTTGATTACGGGCAGCCTTTTGTGGGACAGACCTTTTGGGTGATTCATCTATTATCCGATTATAATAATTAATGGCCAAATCCCAATTTTCCATATTCTCATAACATTTGGCAATTTGAAAATAGGTGGCCATTTCAAGCTCATCCTTGGGATACCGATATAAATATTGGAAGTAACTCAGGAGCGCCCGCTCATAAAATCCTTCATTATATAAAAAGGTGGCAAAATTGACCAATTCCTGCCGCTGAAAAGATGTATGATTTTGCCATTCTGCTTTTACATCTTCAGGACTGAAGTATCGTTCCTGCGCGCTGCTTAAACAGCACACTATATATAATAAGGGGATTATAGTTTTTAAATTGACTTTCATACCTCGGATTCCAAAGTCAAATATAAAGGATAAATTATAGAAAGGTAAAGGCTAAGCCGAACGGCGGCGGCGACGCATAAATGGCTTTTTACCCCGGAGGACAAATTCTTTTGTAATTGTAATTTTTGCCACACGATCTTCTGAATATTCCGGAAGATGAAACATAAGATCCAACATGGAACTTTCCATTACCGAACGCAATGCCCTTGCACCAGATTTTCTTTCCATGGCCAATTGGATAATTCCTTTGAGTGCTTCTTCCCGAAATTCCAATGCCACTCCCTCCATCCGGAATAACTTTTGATATTGCTTCACCAATGAATTTTTCGGTTCAAGTAAAACGCGCATGAGGGCACCTTCATCCAAATGGTCCAAAGTTGTTACCACCGGTAAACGTCCAATCAATTCAGGAATGAATCCATATTTCATCATATCTTCTGGCCGAACCTCTTTGAGTATTTCATCTTCTTTTTCTTTTTTCGCCAATGATTTGGTAAATCCAATTTCAGCTGTGTTAATACGTTGGCTAATGATATCGGAAAGGCCATCAAAAGATCCACCGCAAATGAATAAAATATTTTTCGTATCAATGGGAATCAGACTTTGTTCTGGATGCTTTCTACCACCTTTAGGTGGAATTTGGGCCACCGTTCCTTCAAGGATTTTTAGCAATGCCTGCTGCACACCCTCGCCAGAAACATCCCTGGTAATAGATGGACTGGAGCTCTTACGTCCCACCTTATCAATTTCATCAATATATATGATGCCCGCCTGGGCTTTGTATATATCATAATTGGCAATTTGGAGAAGTCGGACTAAAATATTTTCTACATCTTCACCTACATATCCCGCTTCAGTTAAACTGGTGGCATCGGCAATAGCAAAGGGTACAGCTAAAAATTTAGCCAACGTTTCTGCAATTAATGTTTTGCCCGTGCCTGTGGGGCCAATGACAAGAATATTGCTTTTATCTATTTCAATATCATCTTCTGTGTGATCGGATAAAATTCGTTTATAATGGTTATATACAGCAACAGCAACTGAGCGCTTGGCCTGTTCCTGACCAATGACATATTGATCTAAATAGGCTTTGATTTCTGAAGGTCGGTGGAGAACGGGGAAGGATGAATCGGTATTACCATCATTTATATCCAATGGCGTGGGAATTCGCATTTGCCCCATTTACTTTCTTTCCGAAAGAATGGTGTCAATCAAACCGTAATTTTTCGCTTCTTCTGAGCTCATAAAGAAATTTCGATCCGTATCTTTTTCAATTTTTTTCAACGTTTGCTTGGTATTCTTGGCTAGAATTTTATTCAAATTGGTACGCAAACGTAAAATTTCATCAGCTTGAATTTTAATATCCGAGGCCTGCCCTTCCGCCCCACCCAAGGGTTGATGGATCATGATCCGCGCATTGGGAAGTGCTGACCGTTTTCCTTTTGCGCCGCCACTCAATAAGAATGCACCCATACTTGCAGCCTGCCCCATACATATAGTGGCCACATCCGGTTTTATATAATTCATAGTGTCATAAATACCCATTCCTGAGGTAATGATGCCGCCGGGAGAATTAATATAGAGATAAATATCCTTTTCACTATTCTCCGCTTCCAAGAAAAGCAATTGTGCAATAATTACGGATGCCACCGTATCATCAATGGGTGTACCCAAAAATACAATTCGTTCTTTTAATAGCCGGGAATAAATGTCATAGGCCCGCTCAAACCGACCGGTCTGCTCCACTACCATTGGAATCAATTGATTTAGGGTATCTTTACTCATTTTTTATTTTGCTTTCGCCTCAGATTGTTTACGAAGGTCTTTTGTATTCACTTTAACCGCTTTGATTTTCGCAAATTCTCCCAAATAAGCCAAGATTTTCTTTTCCATTAAATCATCTTCAAGTCTGGAACGATTACTGGGCTTTTTAAAGAATTTTTCTACCTCTTTGGCTTGGCTCGGATTGGCTTCTTTTCTACGGTCAATTTCTGCCGTCACATCGTCTTTAGAAATTTCAAAAGATTGATCAGCAATAATTGCATTTCGAATCAGATACCATTTCAAGTTTCTTTCCGCAATTGGCTTATAAACTTCTTTTACCTTTTCTTTATCCATTTGCTGGCCTTGGGGGTTTTGCTTGGTCACATCATCAACCATATGACCTAAGTAGGATTCAGCCATGGATGGCGGAAACTCCGGATTGGTTTTTTCAATCATGGCATCGGATAGTTGCTGGTCAAAGGCTTCGTCAGCTCGTTGCGCATAGACTTTGTCTAATCGATCTTGAATACGCTGACGATAATCCGCCATATCTTTTGCTTCAGGATCGGCAATTGTTACAAAATCCTCATCCACTGCCGGCAATACCTGCCGTTCTATATTTTTTACAGATAATTCAAATGTCCCCGTATTACCTTGGTCATCTGTGGGTACCGTGACCTGGACTTTGTCTTCTGGCTTTACACCTTCTAACTTTTTTTGATTATCTCCATCAAATGGAATTTGACCCACTTTGACATAACGAGTTTCTAATTTTTTCCCAATGATGGGTAATCCGGATGCATCCACTTCCTGCAAATCGCAAATCACAAAATCATCAACCTTGGCACCATCCTCAACGGTTTGGACTTCTGCATGTCCATTTCGAACTTCATCAATGGCCATATCAATATCTTCATCATCGGTGACATAGGTCGTTTTCTCAAGTTTGAGGCTATTCTTCTTTAGTTTAGGGAGTTGGATTTTCGGCTCAATCTCAAATGCTACTTTGAATTTAAAATGCTCACCATGATGAAAATGGACGTCACTGACACTCCCCATATTTACAGGGACAATTTCTTCTTCTTGCAATGCTTTTAAATAATATGTGTTGACTGAATTCTCTACAAAGTCCGCTTCTATGGATGGCTGAAACTGTTTCATCAATACTTTGCGAGGGACTTTTCCCGGACGGAAGCCAGGCAGCTTTACACGCTTAGAAAATGTTTTAATGGCTTTTTCAAAGTCCTGTTCAATTTCTGACCATGGGAGGTCAATGGTGACTTCGCGCGCATATGTATTTAGTTCTTTAAGTTGGATATCCACTGTTTTTCCTTGAAAAATTGATGGGCAATTTAGCCTTTATATTTGAATCCCAATGGGCCTTTTTCACCCATTATTTCATTCCATAATTTGATAATAACATGGTACCTCGATATATGAGGTACATCCCCACAATCTGGATGATATGAAAAATATCGTTATGGTTAAAATGTTGGTGGAAACCTATCTTGGTTACAGTAAAGGATGCACCAAAAAGTGTTACCAATAATCCGCTTAATACCCATGCGGCGCCAATATCACCTTTTCCCAACCACCCATAGGCCATGACCATTATGACTAAAATTGTACTGGGTATATATAACTTGACTGCGTTCATGAGATCATGGTCAACATAGAACCAAACAATAAAGGGCACCATGGTGGCTAGGATAATCCATTTCACCCATTGTACCGTTTCAAATGGTAATAAATAATAGACTGTTCCCATGAGCATTGCAAACACAGAAAAAATCATCCCAAGCATAGTCAACTTCCATAAAAAATCCCGGATGGTCTCATATTCGGGATAAAATACATGGAACAAGGCACCAATGGATGCAGTGAATGCCACCAGAAAAAAATAATTGGCAAAATGAAAATGCACTTCCATCAATCGGACCGTAAACCACATATAAATGATTCGTCCAAACCAAATGCCAAAAATGGTGATTAGGATATCGGTAAAAACGGTCATGGGTTCATAAATGGGAAATCGATCCATTAGATTTTTTTGGTCTGACAATAAATGCATGTATCTCCTGCCTGGACATGGAAACCACAATCAGGACATTCCCACGATTCAGTTTCAATATCAAGATAGGCATCCTCGGGTCGATTGGCAAGGGCAATGAATACCACAATCCCAATAAATACAAACAGAATCATGATGAGGAGATATAGTGAGGTTCCCATACTGATAATTTATACCCATTGTAGGATAAATATGATAAGATTCAATCCATGGACGGTAAGACAAATTGGACATGGCGTTTTTAGTCGCATTAAACCAAAGATCAAATACAGCCCAAATAAAATGGTAAGCAGGCCCATGAAAAATGGTATCATTGAAGGAATTATTTGGAGTGGTACACCTATCAAAAGGATCGCATAAATGAGAAGGAAATATCCTCCAATTTCTGCATTTGTCCTCCCTAAGATGCGTCCATATTTTGTGTCTACAATTGATATGCAGTCATGAGAGTCCATTCGACAAAAATTAGGCACCCAAAACTGATTAGATGAGATTCGCCCTTTGTAAACAGCATAGAAATAAAACGAAAACGCCCCGCCGACCAATGCCAGCAGGGCGCCAATTACATATTGAATTGTATCCAATTTTACTGCTTCAATCGGTAAACGACACCTTCCATGCAGCTTAAGAATTTGTCAACCTGACCGTAGGTGTGAAACATGTATTCCATCTCTTCATAGGAATCTACTGGGTATGATTCTTCATCATAATCCCGCAAAAAATTGGCTTCCATTTTCACAATCATATCCCGGAGCACCATTTTAGGTATTTCTTTTTCCCGGAGAAAATTCACCTGCATGTTCAATTGACCATCTGAGGTCATGTGAAACAAGGGCAGCATACCAAAATCAGAATTACAGCGAAACGTGAAAGTGCCGTGGTCATCTCCCCGACCCCAGGACATTTCACTGGCATGTTCTTCAGAAAATTCGATAATTCGTTCGCAGATTTTTGCAATTTCACGGGAACATTTATTGCGTAAATCTTCTACAAATTGGTCTTTGGTCCATTTAGACATATGTGGCTCAATCCTAAATAAAGTGGCGTTAAAAACGGCTTAAATTTAACCCTTTTTACCCCCGAGGAAAAGATTTCGATTATAAATAATTATTATGGAGTTGGAAAATTAAAACCTTCAAGATTAATCGAAATCCGGATTCTCTCTTTAACCCACTGCCAGTCTTTTGCTGATTTCTGATCCACTTCCCAACTTTGATATAAGGGTATAATGATGGGACCTAATTTGAGACCGACCGCCGAATATGTCTCATTAAAATCCTTACCACCTGCCACATCTAGATATAATGGAATAGAGGGAGTAATATTTATCCCCCAAGTAAACCCGGATGCAGATAAAGGTATGCCCTTTTCATCCAATACCAGTCCGCGTATACTTGGGCCATCTTGAATATATTGATTGTGAAGAACTGCCAACCCAGACTTCCCTGTTCGATCCATGACTAAAGATGAAAAGTATGGATCCACGCCACCACTCAAATATGAACGATACTGCTTTGGTACATCTTTATCATTCAAAAATGATCCGGCCCATATTCGTATATCCGTTCTAATTTTCTTCGTGAATTTGAATTTTAAATTGGCTTCCGTCCATAGTTTTGAAAAATAGTCTGATCCATTAATTCCCATATCCCATTTTGCCTGATTCAACACACCATCGAAATTTTTAGATAGTCCATATTTCATCAATAAAGTTGTATGAACACCTGACGTATAAAGGTTCGGATCTAATGCCGTTGAATCCAGATTGCTGTAATTCAAATCAAATAAAAATACTTTATTTAGACCTTCCTTAGTCGCTTCTCCGCTATAAGAAAGCTTTAATCCCGTGCGGCCTTCATATTTTGATCCAGTTATTCTAAATCTTAAAAAATCAAACCGATCATTTGGATCATACATTTTTGTTACACCCACTTTTCCCACCAGTTCATTATTTTGAATATCCCACATAGGTCTAGCAGTAATCATCTTGTTATCATATCCAAATAGAAACCCTTTATAAAAAAGCATCCCCGGAGACCATCCATTATAATGGTTGTAACTGAAAAGCCAAGGCAGAATGTTAATATCGTGATCGTAAAAGGTTGGCTGGTCCCAAACCCAATTAAAGTGAAGTTCTCGTCGTGTAGCATTATTGGCTCTATTGATATCGGGCATATGTTCATCGGGATCAATGATGGCATACCATGTATCCTTTGGACCTTCAATGGTTTCCCGCCAATTGATACCCTCAATCCAACGTCGTTCAAGCACTATATGATCTTGGCCAAAGAAGACGACCTCAACGGGCGTTTTGAGGTCTCCATTATTTGAGATTGTATATTGATTTCTTGTCTTTTTAATTGAAAAATCCAAGTAATCGGTAGTTTCCAGCACGCCATCAAAATACCAACTGAGATCTTTATCTGTATGTTTTTCAAAGATGGCCTGAAAGTCTTCAGGATAAGGATGGCGGAATTTCCAAGTTTCATAGTAGTCCTGCATAATTTCATCCATTTTATCTTCACCCAAATAATGCTGAAGAAATCGCGTGAATACTGAAACTTTATTATAATTCAATCCATAATTGGCCTCTTTATATTCATCTGCCCTAAGATTCAGCGGCTGTACATTTTTACTTTTAGCTGACATGGCATAGGCAAAATATTCATAAAAACTGAATTGCAAATTTTTAGCGATCCCCAGCTTGTCTTGAACAAATTCTGATATAACAAAGCGCTCACCAGTATCGCCATATTTATCCTCCCAATAACGAATACTGGAATATTCATTCAGTCCTTCATCCATCCATGTATGGTATCGCTCGTTGCTTCCGAGGATGCCATAAAACCAATTGTGACCAACTTCATGCATAATGACCATTTCTAACATGGCCTTACTGGACATAGATGAAATGACTGTAATATTGGGATATTCCATGCCCCCACCGGCAGACATATCTCCATCCACTGCTGTAATATGATTATATGGATAATCTCCATAATACCTGCTGTACCAATATCCTGAATCATGGAGGTATTCGATCGAATTTGACCACTGTTCTGCATTTTTGGGCATATAAAATGACCAGAGCGTTACCTCCCTTTTTTCATCACCTAATTCAAGTTTTCCTTTACGGACCAGCCACGTTTTATCTGCAAACCATGCAAAATCATGGACGTTTTCTTGGTGAAAGTGAAGGGTCTTCATTTCAATATGTGAGGTATCGGATTCTTGATCACCCGTCGATTCTGAATGAGATTTTGTCCATTGTTTCAATTCTTCTTCGGGTAAGCGATGAATCGAATCTGCAACACCTACTAGGGAATCTAGCCATGCATATTCTGCCTCACCATTTACAATATCACCAGTGGCCATAATACGGTAATCCTTTGGCAAGGAAATCTTCACCTCAAATGATCCAAATTCAGAATAGAATTCACCCATATTTAAATAGGGCATAGGGTGCCATCCTTTATGATCATAAACCGCCGGCTTGGGATACCATTGAGTGATTTCATAATGCTGACCCGTGTGGCCAAGGCGAGAAAATTGATCGGGAATTTTCACATAAAAGGGTGTTTCAATAATAATAGAGTTGCCGGGAGATAACGGTTGATTCAATTCTAGTTTAACTACATCAATCCATTCCTCGTGGTATGTCCAATTTGCTTTTTGGCCATTCACTGAAAAATCTAAACTATCTAAGAATCCACGTTGGGAGGAATCGGCCTTCGCAAATTTGGACTCACTTCCCTTTTGTTTTGCAAAGGCAGTTGAATCATTTTTATAAGCATTGGGCCAAATATGAAACCAGATAAAATTAAGTGTGTCCGGTGAATTGTTTTTATAGGTGAGTTTTTCAAATGCGGATAACGTGTGATCCGAATCATTTAATGTAACTTCAATATCATAGGCAACATACTGTTGAAAATAGTCTGCATTTTGGGCTGAAATGATGGATATGAAAAATATGGATAAAAGTATTTGACGCATACATTTCCTCATTTATGATGTTAAGAAATTAAAGGCGGGGGATATTATTTTATAATATTCATTAAAATATAGATTTGGAGTATCAGCACCAGTATCGCGATCAACGTCCTGAGCATTTCCATGGTATGATTATGTTTATCTATCCATTGTTCTAAATTATTACGTTTTTCTTGCTGATCACTCATAGTGTAAAAATAAAAAAGCCCTATGGTTTAACACAGGGCTTTTTCAATTGAACTAAGCTTTCGATTTAAAAGCCTTGGACTTTCCCAGATTTTTTATAAATCTGGAAAACAATATGCCATCCTAGAGCCACAATAATCATAAGCACCAACCAGTTTGTGGAAGCAGTAACACCAAAGTTACCGCCAGCCAATACGGTAGTATGCTGGTTAATCATGGTCCAAATCAAAGGGACGCTCATATACGTATTGTGCTTTGATCGCAACCCGGCAAGTGCCACCAATGATCCATCCGGCGCTTCACCATTCTTAATAGCTGTAATGATTTGTTGTTGGGCCGGCCAAATTCTGAACCACACATTGAAAGCCATATTGGTGCCAAAAAGGGCACCCAAATGGATATTAAACGAACGGTAGCTGAACCCTGCCCATTCTTTCATGAGATATACCACGGCTGCTACTAAGACAAAGCTGACAATCGTAATCAGTCTAACATTGGATGCAAGACCGCTTTTGTACAGAAAGTCGTATAAAAATACGCCGAGGAATGTAACGGCGATCATGACGAATGCTTCTGTGCCCCAACTTCCACCATCATCAAAAGTGAGTCCACCATGATAAAAAACAATCAATAGCAGAATAAATCCAGTAAACCATGTCCATGCAGCTCCCCAGCGGAAAAAGTAGAGCGCACGGGGCATGAGCTCGGGTACGACCTTTCGCTTTGTATCGGCATCCATGGTGGCAGCAAAGTGGCCATTGACCCAGTTAAAGAAATAGAGCAGGCCAATCCATAGGACGCCGGCAATAATATGAAGCCATTTAAATATTGGATGTATCAGATCCATGTTTCTCTCCTAATTATTTTCGAAATTGTTGAAACAAATGATGGTTGAAATTACACTCATTATCATTTTTAAAGTAAATGAATTAGATACCCCTTAATTCGAATGAATGAGCTACCCGATCAATAGCGACACCAAAAGCGGCTAAACGCAGTGATGTTTTCTTCTCATCGCAAAATGAACTGACTTCATTAAAAGCTCTCACCATACGTTTCTCCAGCTTTTCATTCACCTCATCTTCATCCCACTGAAACTGTTGGAGATTCTGTACCCATTCAAAATAGGAAACAGTTACGCCACCTGCATTTGTTAAAATGTCTGGTACCACGTGTATCTTTTTATCATATAAAATTTCAGATGCAGGCGGTGTTATAGGTCCATTGGCTGCTTCTATAACAATTTTACATTTTAATTGATCAGCATTCATTTTATGGATCACCCCTCCCAATGCGGCAGGAATGAGAAAATCACATTCTAGGCCCAGTAATTCTTCATTGCTCAATGTTTTACCTTGTCCACAATCTTTTACCGTCCGATTGTCATAATTGTACTTAAACAATGATGGTACATCAAAACCATCTGGCTCATGTAACCCTCCATGCACATCACTAACTGCAATAATTTTACAACCCATCTCTGAGAGGAATTTACCTGTATAAGATCCGACATTACCAAATCCCTGTATTACAACAGACGCTCCTTCTAAATCTATATCATAGCGTTTTGCAGTTTCACGAGTAATAATAGCGGTACCCTTACCGGTTGCAGCTTCCCTGCCTAGAGAACCGCCAAGGTTTATTGGCTTTCCAGTAACTATTCCAGGCGTGTGCCCATGGAGCTGTCCATATTCATCCGCAAACCAAGCCATGATCTGTGCATTTGTATTTACATCAGGAGCAGGAATATCCTTATTTACCCCAATGATCGGATCAATAGCTCTAAAAAATCTCCGAGACAGGCGTTCCAATTCCCGCTCACTCAATTCATGAGGATTAACCGTGATACCTCCTTTTCCACCGCCGTATGGAATATCAACCAATGCCGTTTTCCATGTCATGAGAGATGCTAAAGAGCGGACCTCATCCAGGTCCACTTCATGATGATATCGGATACCTCCTTTAAACGGCCCTCTCGAATTATTATGCTGAACACGGTAACCACGGAAACTTTGTAATGTACCATCATCTTTTCGCAGAGGTACTTCAACCATTAATTCACGGTCGGGCATCTTCAAGGAATCCCTGATATTATCTTTTAGGCCGATCAATTCAGCCGCTCGATCAAATTGGTCATCACCGGCTTTTCGGTTATTTACTTTTACAGCCATTTTAGACTCCTTATTATTTTACAATTAAAGCAGGGCAATCACATTGTTCACACACATTGAGTGGCTTACTTCCCTTGAAAAATTTTGCCAATGGACTCCTTAAGGACATTCCCATAACAATTAAATGGTCATTGCCAGCCGTTTCATTCATAACTTTTAAAAATTTTCCATTGACCATATTGACACTGTGTTTAACTCCGGCTCTCCTTAAGAATTTATCTGCCCACTTTGATGCATTTGTATAATTTGTTCTGAATTCATTCGTATTAGAAGTTGTTATGGCATTTACTTCCAGATCAAATGCTTCTGCAACACGCACTCCATATTTTAATGCTTTTTTTGTCAATGGTGCATCATTCACAGCCAACAACATTTTATAATCTCGATCTCGATCATAATTCTTCACAACAAAAATGGAGCTACCAATATATTGAATAAGATCATGGATCATTCGCCGTTTTTTGCTGGCGCCGATAATCGTCACGTCTATCCCACTCCGCTTCACTTCGTCTCTCAATTGTTGGATGATGTCACCATTCCGCAAAATCAAGCCCACTTCCTGAGTCCGAA
>LSCF01000054.1 GCA_001577025.1 Fidelibacterota bacterium TCS55
ATCTTCTGTTTCAATAGCCAGTCCCCCTCGGCTATGACCCGCTTGTTCGTAGGTCATACCAATGGCACCATTATAGGTGGGATAGGTATCTCCGTAGCTCGGATATAAAAGATCAAATATCTCCTTAGTAAAATAGAGCCAATTGTTCTTATCAAAATATTTAGCATGATTTTGTCCAATCTTGAATTGGAGTTCTCGTTGCCATTCGGTGATATATTCGTGAAATGGTTCAGCAGCAGGTGCGAAGAAATAAGGATTATTAACGCCTTGCTCATGAAAATCCACATGAATGTGGGGTAGCCATTGGTTATAGAGAGCAATTCGTGATTCAGATTCGGTTTGAGTCTGCCAGGCCCAATCCCGATTTAAATCAAAATAATAATGGTTGGTTCGCCCCCCGGGCCACGGCTCCATGTGCTCTCTGGATACAGGGTCTGCATCGGGCCAGCGATTGGCGGTCATACGAAACCAATGGGCATATCGGTCACGACCATCCGGGTTGATGCAGGGATCCAAAATGACAATGGTGTTTTCCAGCCATTTTTGCGTATCTCGATTTTGCCGATCAGCCAGTGCATGGAGCGTTTTCATAGCCGCTTCTGTAGAGTTGGCCTCATTGCCGTGGACGTTATAGCTGAGCCAAACTATGCCTACTTTTTTCTTGCTGGCTTTCCCTTTCAACATCCCTGCTCGTTTCAAATTATCTTTACGGAGATCATCGAGCATGGCCATATTCTTATCACTGGATATAACCGCCACTAATAAGGGGCGATCCTCATATGTTGTGCCATAGGGAATAATCTTTACGTTTGAGGTCGCATCAGCTACATGCTGATAATAAGAAACCACACGATGATGGAAGGTAAAGTGATCACCTAATTCATATCCTAAGAATTCAGCAGGTGTTTTCAGGTCTCCACCGATCAAAACGGACAGAAACATTATAAGTTTAATTTGCGCTTTCCGCATAGACTCTCCTTCTTAAAAATGGGAGGATAAATTAATTTATTCAGCCACTGGCAAAAAATAAAATTAAAGGCTTTTTAATAAATTTTTTTTCAGTATGGCTGATGCGGTAAGCATTCCTGAAAACAGTGCACTTGTCAATCCCACTGTTGTCACATCCTGACCTGTGAGAAAAAGGTTTTTAATATCTGTCTTGGGACGGAGCCATTTCTGCTTGAATCGTTCGACCGTATGGTCCAGACCATACATCTCCCCCGCTGGGTAGTGGGCCATATCTCTCACCGAAAGCGGCGTCGATAATTCATAATAATCCATGGCCGCCTTCGCTTGGGGTACATGGGCATACACTACATCTAATATTTTCTTTGATATGGATTCTTTTTGATTTTCATAGGATTCACCGCGATTTTTCCAAGGTTTCTTCTCCCAGAATCTGTATTCATCCCAATGGGCCAATGTAATCGCCTCCATGGTTGCACAACCAGGATGATTTTTTTCCCACACAGGATCTTTCGCCGAGGGAAAAGAGACGTAAACTACAGGGAATTCACTGTTGGGATCCTTCATATAATTAGCAATGTTTTGATCATGATCATATCCGGGATAAATCCATAGATTGGTTGTATTGAACCCTAATTCTTTTGCTGATTGTTTTAAACCCATGTATAAACATACATAGCTATTGGTGGGTTGTATTTTTTTCATTTTGGACTTGAATTGACTGGTATGGCCTGTATTCTTCAGAAAGGTATTAACCGTATTCATCATCCCCGCACTGCTGACTACTTTTTTTGCAAATATTTCATCCCCATTATCCATTCGAACCCCCAGGGCATTATTACCTTTTACAATAATTTCATTCACTGCTCCATTAACGACGATTCTACCACCCAGAGATTCGATTACATCGGTGGCGTATTCTGCAATCATTCTTGACCCACCCACAGGATAATTTCCGCCATCCAAGTAATGACGCGCCACCATGGCATGCATAGCAAAACTGCTTCGCGCCGGAGGCAAACCATAATCACCCCATTGCCCCGTCAATACACCGATTAATTTTTCATTCTGGGTTAATTGTTTCAGTACTTCTTTGGTCGTTTTTGATCCATTCTTGAAAAATTGTTTTGTCATGGTTCCGGACAGAAATAGGCCCAGCCAGTTGGGCAGCAATTTACTTGCAAAATATTTTCGACCACTTTTCACTTGAGAGTCGAGGAGTGCCACATAGGACTTGATAGCTTTTTCTTCGCCGGGAAACAGAGCGGATAATGATTCAATAAATTTTTCTTTGGGTGCAATGAAATCATAGGTCTCATCAGGAAAAATAATTCGATCATAATTATCATCCATTTTCGCCCATTCAAGCTTGGCATCTGTGATGCGATCGAACAATCGCCGGGCATAGGATTTTTGATTATGCACCTCGCCTATATAATGAATCCCTACATCCCATTCATAATTTTTTCTTTTAAATGTGTGGGTGAAACCACCGGCTTTAAAATGTTTTTCTAAGACCAGAACCTTTAGATCATGTTGGGCCAAAAGAACAGCTGTAGTTAGCCCGCTCATCCCTGAACCGATGATGATTACATCAAATTTTTCTTTCTGAATATCAGTCGAATAGCTGGTCCACTTTTTCATTTCAATGGCTGGTCCCCTAATTGAGGAAATTTAAATCGCTCCAGATTGGATGGTGTATGAGATCGCTTCATAATCTTTTCCATTCGCTTCACAATATCCGGCCGAACACTAGCCAAATCATACTGTTCCTGTATATCTCGTGTAAGGTCATATAGTTCGATAGTCATATTCCCCTTAAATATATTCTTCCGAATCCCTTTCCAATTGCCCATTCGAACGGCCTGCTGGCCGTTATACGCCGGAAATTCCCAATATAGGTACGCATGAGTCTCAGATTGTTCTTTCCCCATCAATGTGGGCAAAATACTAATTCCATCTACATCAGGTGGAGAATCCACACCAGCCAACTCAGCAAAAGTGGGCATCATATCCTGAAAAGCTGAAAGAAGGGATGTCTTTGTGCCCGGACTAATTTTGCCCGGCCAGCTGGCAATCATGGGCACACGAATGCCCCCTTCATGGACAAACCCTTTGGCCCAACCATATTCTGTTTTAAAAGGTTTGGCACTGTCAAAAAATGGTGTATCAGCTCCACCGGTGTATGTGGGTCCATTATCGGATGTAAAAATAATCAGCGTATTTTCATATTGGCCGATTTCTACCAATTTATTCACTAAGTCACCCACCTGTTCATCTAGATAAGAAATCATGGCCGCATAGGTGGCCCGGGGGTATTGATTGGGGAAATAGGATTTACCAGTATAAGGTTCTTCTTCACCCAGTTTTTCTCGATAATAATCCACCCATTTTTTCGGTGCTTGTAGCGGTACATGGGGAATGGGCGATGCGTAATATAAAAAGAAGGGGCCTCCCCTATTTTCATCCAAAAATTTGAGTGCCTCATCGTGCATAAGGGTTGGGGCATAATCATTCAATTCAAAATTCGCATAACTGGCCGGGTCATTTGGGTCTGCACCTTCATCCAAATTGGAATTGGGAGCCACATTTTTATTATCAAGGATATGCCGTTCATCATTCCGCCACAAATGCATGGGATAAAGTGTATGCGCCTGACGTTGGCAATTGTATCCATAGAAAAAGTCGAAACCTTGATTATTAGGGACACCTTCTGTGGTGGGTGCACCCAATCCCCACTTCCCCACCATACCAGTGGCATAGTCGGCGGATTTCAACACTTCTGCGATAGTAACTGTGCTATCGGGAAGGGGTCGTTGACCTTCAAGAAATGGATTGTCAAACATAGCCTGATAATTCCAGGTATCGCCCCGCTCCTTCCATTCATCATTCCCGCGGATGGGCGTATGCCCCGTATGCTGACCGGTCATAAATACAGATCGGGCCGGCGCGCAAACAGGTGATCCGGAATAGTGGTTTGTAAACATCATACCATTCTTGGCCAAGGCATCGATGTTGGGCGTTTCAATAATTTTTTGCCCATAAACTCCCAGTTCTCCATATCCCAGATCATCCGCTAAAATATAAATTATATTGGGGTGATCTATTGGCTTTTCACAGGAAATAAATATATTGGTATATATTGATATTGTTATAATTATTGCTATTGATTTAAGGTATTTCATTATTATCTGTATTTATCAAATGCTTCAATGCCCATCTGAATTATTTCTCTCCTAGTTACCCATAAAGAACGTTTCAAAGTCGTTTCCCAAGTAAAAAGCTTTTTATATAATTTTTCCACCTTCTTTGGATATTTTTTGGCAAGGTCCTTTTTCTCATAAGGATCTTTTGCGATATTAAATAACAGCGCTGGACGATCGGGCATCCTAATTAATTTCCAATCTCCATCTCTTATTGCCGCCTGGGCGTCATTTTTCCAGTATAATGTTTTGTGGGGCCTAAAATTATTTTTTCCATTCAAAAAGGGAATTAGACTAACACCATCAATATGCTCCATTCCCTCTTCACTCAATTCAGCTATTTCTGTAAATGTTGGCAATAGATCGAATGTGCTGATTGGATAGTCAAAGGTAGTTGATGCTTTAAATTGATTGCCATATTTCAACAAAAATGGGACCCGAATCCCTCCTTCCAAGTGAGTAAACTTCACACCGCTCAATGGACGATTATTTGAATCATTTATCCACGCACCTCCATTGTCATTAGTGAATATAATTAATGTATTTTCAGTCAATCCCAACTTTTCCAACTTGTCAAGTATTTTACCACATGCTCGATCCATAGATTTCATCATAGCATAAAGTTGTCTCCTCTTATCTGTGAGACGAATATCATTATCTGGGAGATCATCTTCCAAAAAATGCATCGGAGTATGCGGTGCGTTAAAAGAAACGAAAAGAAAAAACGGATTTTCCTTATTACGCTCAATCGATTTCACAGCTTCATTTGCAATCACATCTGTTAAGTAGCCTTCAGGCTCAACAAACTGCTTGAAATTTCGTTCCCACTTTCTCAATGGATCTTTTGGAGGTTCTTGATAAGGCCAATAATTTCTAGCACCACCTCTAAATCCATAAAACTCATCAAAACCTCGTTTTAAGGGATGATAGCGATCTGCCCCACCTAAATGCCACTTTCCAAGAAAAATATTCTTATATCCGGCTTTTTTGAGATAGTCAGCTATGGTTTTCTGATCCAATGGAAGTCCCATGTCTGGCCCTGTAAGCCCAACAGGACTCATATAAGATGGTACATTATTTTCTTCATAACCAAATTTCTGTTGATAACGACCCGTCATGAGACCTGCCCTTGAAGGACCACAAACAGCTGATGTTGTATAAGCCTGAGTGAAGCGAACACTTTCACTAGCCAGCTTATCCAAATTTGGAGTTTGAAAATTAGGACTACCTTGAAAACCAAAATCAGAATAGCCTGCATCATCTGCAAATAAAAGAATAATGTTAGGTGGTTTCGGTGATTCAGTCGCAAGTAATGCGGCGGTCAGCAAAATGAATTGAACTGTTTTTATCCCCTTCCTCATGGTTGAAGATAATGGACAAAAGCCTATTTCAAAAAGGATTTAGTCCGATTAAAATATATGCGCCGAGAGAACCGTAGAAACTAAGACGCGGCGTATTTGGCCTTTCTCTGCTCTGAGGCTCGTTTATTGGCATCCAATTCCATTTTCCTCAGGCGAATGGACTCCGGCGTCACTTCTACCAATTCATCTTCCGCAATAAATTCTATGGATTGATCCAACGATAATTGCTTTGGTGGACGCAGAACCACAGTGGCATCGGATGAGGCAGCACGCATATTGGTCAACTTTTTTTCCCGGGTGATATTTACAGATAAATCTCCCGTTCGATTCCGCTCCCCAATGATCATACCGTCATAGACATCCGTACCCACATCTATAAATAATTCGCCCCGGTCCACCATTCCGAGACAGGCATAGGTGGTCACTTTCCCATTTCGATCGGCAATCATGGCGCCGCTCACACGCTGAGGGATGGGTCCAAACCATGGTGAATGCCCTTCAAATAATTTATTCATAATCCCGGCACCTTGGGTGTCAGTTAAAAATTGACTGCGAAAACCAATCAATCCTCGAGAAGGAATGATAAATTCCATAGACGCGCGGCCATGACCATGATTCACCAAATTGGTCATTCGCCCTTTCCTGAGGGATAATTTTTCCGTAATGACACCCACCTTATCCTCCGGAATGTCGAGAAAAACTTTTTCCATCGGTTCCATAGTTTTTCCATCTTTTTCATGGGTAATGACGCGGGGTTTGGATACCATAAATTCATATCCTTCCCGACGCATCGTTTCAATCAATACGGCCATTTGCAGTTCGCCCCGACCGCGTACTTCAAATACATCCGTCCGATCTGTTTTACGGACTTGCAGGGATACATTGCCCAGTATTTCTTTGTCGAGCCTTTCACTGATATTTCGGGATGTGAGATATTTCCCTTCCTTGCCGGCGAATGGACTGTTATTCACATAGAATAACATGGATACGGTTGGTTCATCAATCTGAATTCTTGGCAAAGGTTCCGGATCTTCATTATCCGAAATTGTATCACCGATGGTTACGCCGTTGATCCCGGCCACAGCAATGATATCACCCGCTTCCAATGCGTCCACTTGGACTTTTTGCAATCCTTTGAAAGTATATAAAGCAGAAAATTTCTCATTCCGACGCAAGCCATCCTCACCGCAAAGGGCATAGGATTGATTCATGGCTAAAGTACCATTATTTAATCGACCAATGGCCACCTGCCCCACATATGGATCATAGTCCAAGTTGGTCACCAGAAATTGGGGTGTATGATCATCATCTGCAACAGGACCTTCAATATTTTCCAATATTGAATTGAATAATGGTGTCAAATCCTTGGAATCATCACCCACCACATTATGAGCCACACCATCCTTGGCAATGGTGTATAAAATGGGAAATTCGATTTGATCTTCAGTGGCATCTAAGTCGATGAAAAGGTCATAGACCTCATTCACCACTTCGTCAATCCGTGCATCAGACCGATCAATCTTGTTAATGACTAGAATTACTGGAAGATTTCTTTCCAATGTCTTTTTCAGGACAAATCGCGTTTGGGGCAAAGGTCCTTCGCTGGCATCAACCAATAATAGTGCACCATCAACCAAATTAAGGCTTCGTTCAACTTCACCGCCGAAATCGGCGTGACCGGGGGTATCCATAATATTGATTTTCACCCCTTTATAATGAATGGCCGTATTCTTGGCTGTAATGGTGATGCCCCTTTCTTTTTCAAGATCCATGGAATCCATGATCCTGTCCTCTACTTCCTGGTGCGCTTTGAATGTGCCTGATTGCTGTAAAAGGCCATCCACCAAGGTGGTTTTACCGTGGTCAACGTGGGCGATGATGGCAATATTGCGAAAATTATTTTTTCTCATGAAATATGTTATTTCTAAATATAGTTTTTTGGGGGTGAAATCAGCCGGGGAATTTCGCCATTTTAAATGGGATAAAGAATCTAAATAGTCAGAAAACTTAAACTATTTATTAACTATAAAACGGGAGAAATCAGGACGAATAGACCTTTCTCGTTTTAAATTGTAGTTATATACTGCTTTACCCAATTTTGCAAGAAAGGGTAAGGCTATTGAATCATAATCATAAATACCATCATTCAACGTATCATTGCTGTTTGCATAGATTACAGCTGATAGAAAAAATTCTACACCGTTTAGAGTATCAATGATGTAGGCATTATCAATTAAAAAACCATAAGCCCATCCGACTTTATTAAATATACGGATATGATCAGACAATTGATCTTTTGAATCCCCAACCATAAAGAATTTGCAATACCCATCATAATATTTACTATAATCGTTATAGGTTGGGTATTGACTTTTTCTTGGCAAGGTGGACATCCATTGATAAAAGAATTCGTAATCCTTCTTTTTTAAATACAATTGTTTGTTTTTAGGGACAGTCTCAGGGAAAATAATCTGCCGTAAAAAGCGCTGCTGTTCCGCCAAATGATAAAAATTCTTTTTTGAAAAATCCATGGGTTTCGAAACCCTTTCCCCTTTGGATATATAGGCTGTTCCCAGCAAGGTTCCATCGGCATTCACGGTTAAATCCAATGGGGATCGTGCCATAGGCTGCTCTAACATCCTACGACCCTGATCATCGTAAAATTGAATGGGATTGGTATGCCGATTCTCCTCCACGCTCAAGGGAATAGACAAGCGGTGGCTGATCCTCACGTCAGAAAAGCCTAATTCCCACAATCGTTCATTTAAATATTCCTGACCAAGAAACTCATATATGCGGTTAAAAGCATCATCGTCGGAGGCCACCAGTATTTTTTTAATATAGTGCCCGATGGAAGCATCCCCGCTTTGGGAAGATGAATCATTGAAAACAGGCGTCATTCCGCTAAAACCTGTTCCAATGGATACTTTACTGTCTTTTGAGATCCCCAGAGAAGCATACCGCGTTAATTTATCCAGCGCCAAGACTGCTGCAGGGAATTTCACCGTACTGGCAGGATAAAAATACCGTGTCGTATCTAATCGAAATGTATGCGTGGTAAATACAGGGGACTGATCTTTTTTTCGGTCGATTTGTGTATAAATAATCTGAATGCGATAGTTTTCAGGATTCGCAACTACTTCAGGTATTTTCTCTCCTGCAGATTGAAATATTTCAGTTAATAATGGTGAATTTTTTGGCTCTGGCTCACAACCAATTAAAATAAGAAAAAGCCAAAGAAAAACCCCAAGCCGCCTCATGAAATTTTAATTTCTGTATTTACCAAGGATTGGCTTCCCTGGAAACACATTGGGAACATTTAAACCCTCATTCAAAACTATTATCCCGTTTACCAAAACAAACTCAAGTCCCTAGTACTTCTTCAAAATAATTCAGCCAGTTCTCTCCCAGTATTTTTTCAAAAAAATAATTATTCAATTAAAGATAATAGAGTAAAATTTAAATTCCGATATTGTCTTGTTTCTTTTACAAAAGCAGAAACATTAGAAAGTATTACCACGCTTTTTTGATTTTCAACACTTACGGCCATGTCTGAGGAGTATCCACCTGTTCCACCATTGTGCCAATAGATTGGCTTTCCTTCAGCGTCGTAAAAAATAAGCCATCCCAAGCCAATGTCTACTTTCTCACTGAATTGAGCAGTCTTTTTCATTTGCATTTCTAATGCAGAATCATTTCCAAAGTGAGCCTGGGCAAAGTGAGCAAGATCTTCAACTGTTGATAGAACCCCACCAGCAGGAGCAAAAGCATTAAGGTCCCAATTAGAAACAACCTTACCTTTTTTATCCACACCTTTAACAAGTCTATCTCCAATTTGATTTCGATCTAATGTGGTTGAGATCATATCATATTTTTTGATAACATATTGATCCAATAAGTCTTTATATGGTTTTTCAGCCACATAGCCTAACACATGGCCTAAATATCCAACTCCGATATTTGAATAAAGACTGCTTTCTCCTGGCGTTCTATTCATTTTCATTTTTTTCTTGAAATACTTTTCCATACGTGACAAATCATAATTTACATATGGATTTTCTGATTTAAATAATAAGTCCAAAAGCATTCCGCTCGGCATTCTCGTCAAACCTGAAGAATGATTTGAGAGCATTTGAACTGTGACTGTGACCCCATCTATTTTTGGCCGTTTCAATTTGTAAGGTACGTGATCTTGAAGAGGATCGTCCAAACTTATTTTCCCTTCATGAACCAAATTCGCAAGGATTGTGGAGGTCATAACTTTAGTAATGGAACCGATCTCAAAAATATGATCATGATTATCGATTGCTTCAATTGTTCCATTTAAATTCATCGCACCATAGTATGAAACAGTATTTTTATTGATTATAGCTACTGCTAATTGAGAATTATTTGGCAATTGGGTTAATAAATGATTAATGGAATCAATTTGGGTTTGGTTTTGCCCCAATGTGATGGATAGAAATAATACCATTAATAGAGTAATTCTTTTCATTTTTTCTCAGCTTTATTTATTAAATAATTAGAATATTATTTTCTATACTTACCCAAGATTGGTCTACCAGGAAATATATCTTTTACATTTTTTCCGTTTTTTACAACAAAAACTCCATTAACTAATACGTATTCTACTCCTTTAGAATATTTCAAGCCTTTAAAATCAGCTTTATCAATAATGGTCCTTGGATTAAAAATGGTAATATCAGCATCGGCACCCACTTGTAAGCGTCCTTTATTCCGCATAGCTGGAGCAATTTGTTCCAATCGTTGTGCAGGCATAATTGTCATCTTCTTTAACGCAGTCATCAAATCCATTACCCGTTCTTTCCGCACATATTTTCCAAGAACACGTGAAAAGGTTCCAGCAGTCCTTGGATGAGCGCCTGGAGCATAGGGCATACCATCCGATGCTATCATTGTTATAGGATGACTTACTCCTTTTTTTATCCAATCTGGCTTCATCATGTGTATAATTATCGTGCCTCCAGTTTCGCGATACTTATAGAAAGTCTCACTATTCAACCTCTCCCCAGTTGCCTCCCATTGGAGATCCTCATATGAAATATTTAAAGTCTCTTTCCAACCTTCATCAAATAATACTGATTCAAGAGACGTAGAAGCTGCAGTATATGGATAGACTTCAGTTGTAATATCTAAACCATTTTTTTGAGCATCAGATACCATTGATAATGTTGTTTCAATCTCTCCTAATGACATGCTGTTTGCATGGACGAGATGAACAGATGCTCCTGAAGTAGCTGCGTCTGCCATAGCCTCCTGAAGGCCAGGCATTCCAAATCCTCTTGTGTGAGTATATATTGGCACATCTTGTTTTGCTGCAAATTGATAAACACGAAATATTTCTCCAGCGGTTGCACCTGGATAGTATCCTACGGGTACTCCTATACCTAATGCACCAGCATTTAAATAATCCTGCATCATACCTTGCGTACGAATTTCTTCTTTCTGGGTTTGGGATTGATAATTTGCACGAGACATATCTTTTGCAAAGACCTTATCAAGCCCTTCTAGATTAAACCCATTTTTCTCAATCTGGCTTTCCATTTTTCGGGCTATTTTTTGATTTGTATCCATAGCCATAGCGCGAAGAAATCCATGTGGTACAGTTCCACCATAATTCACAATAGAATTCCCACGTTTGAACTCGACCCATTGCCTAATAAAGCCTACTCCCCCTTCCATTTCCAAAGCAGTGGTTACCCCGTCACGAACTTGATATTTATGAGCATCATTAGTCTGGCCAGACAGATAACTAACTGCAATAAAATTATTTAAAAAAATAGTTATCATACATTAACCTCCTAGCACTTCTTCAAAATAATTCAGCCAGTTCTCTCCCAGTATTTTTTCAATAGCCCTTTCACTGTAACCTCTTCTAAATAGACCATGGGCTACATTTCTAAAACGTTGCGGTTCATCTAAATCAGGTATCCAGGGAGGCCACTTTACATTGTAGGATGGCTTAAAAACCTTTAAGCGAGGCTCATACCATGTTTCTTTGGTTGCCCAGGCTTTGAT
>LSCF01000055.1 GCA_001577025.1 Fidelibacterota bacterium TCS55
CAACCACAGTTAAATCCCGAGCGCCTATGGAGTTCCTCACTCTAGAAGATGAAACAGATATTTATGAATGCGTCCTTTTTCCGAAAGTGTATCAACAGTACGGCGATCTCCTTCTCTGGGAAAATTTATTTCTGCTCCGGGGTAAAGTGGAGGAATCCTTTGGCGTCATTACGGTCACCGTCGAAAAGCTGGGCAGTTTATCCAAAATGGCGAAAACCATGGCCAAAAAGGGGGTGTAAACTTTATTACCGTAACTGGGGAACATCTGATTAACTTTTCACTTAAAATTGAAACGAATTGAGAGGATGATGAAAGGAATCATATTAGCCGGCGGCAGCGGCACAAGACTATATCCCGTCACCAAAGTGGCGAGCAAACAGCTCATGCCTATCTATGACAAACCCATGGTCTATTACCCCCTCTCTACCCTCATGCTGGCAGGCATCCGAGACATATTAATTATATCCACGCCAGAGGATACACCCAAGTATGAATCCCTCCTTGGGGACGGCACACAGCTGGGTCTTAACATGTCCTATAAAGTACAGCCCTCTCCGGATGGATTGGCCCAAGCCTTTATTTTAGGCGACACATTTATCGGTAATGATGATGTGTGCCTCATTTTAGGGGATAACGTTTTTTATGGGGGACGTTTGCCAGAGCGATTAAAAGACAGCGTTCAGGAAGTTAAATCCAATCAAAATGCGGTGGTCTTTGGATATTATGTGAATGACCCGGAACGGTACGGCGTGGTAGAATTTGATACAGATGGGAATGCGGTTTCTATCGAAGAAAAGCCAGAAAACCCAAAAAGCAATTATGCGGTTTCCGGATTGTACTTTTATCCCAATGATGTGGTTCAAGTGGCCAAAAATCAAAAACCTTCTCCACGGGGTGAGTTAGAAATCACCGACGTGAATAAGCATTATCTTGAAGCGAACCGTCTAAAAGTCGAGCAAATGGGGCGAGGCTACGCATGGCTCGACACAGGCACCCACGATTCACTATTGGAAGCATCTCAATTTGTTCAAACGCTGGAAAAACGGCAGGGGATGAAAATTTCCTGTATTGAAGAAATTGCCTACCGTATGGATTATATTGATAAAGATCAGCTAAGCGATTGGGAGAAGAAATGGCCAATAACCCCTACGGCCAGTATTTATTAAAGATTGCCGATTCAGCCTAGCCCTATTTAATGGGATTCGAGAAACATCTCGAGCTTCTCTTTAATTTCTCGCCTCGTTTCACGGAATGAGTCCATCTGGCTCGTGTCAAAATTCCATCCTTTAAAGGGATCGTCAATGCTCCAATGAATTCGTTCTGCGTTTCCGGGGAATGTAGGGCAGGACTGGTTCGCATTATCACAGACCGTGATGGCGATATCGATACCCTTATCTAAATAGTCATCCACAAAATCAGATGTATGATGAGCAATATCAATACCCACTTCTTCCATAACCGCAACACTCATGGGGTGAACGCGGCTGGGATGGGAACCGGCGCTAAATACTTCGAATCGATCGCCCGCCATATCCCGAAGCAATCCATGGGCAATTTGGGATCGGCAGGCATTACCTGTGCAGATAAAAAGCACTTTTTTCTTTTTTGACATGGCCAAATTTATGGCATGAAATTTTCGAATGGAATTCCTGTTTTGTGTGATTCACCTACCCTAAATTTTCCCCCATGTCTATCGAGAAGAATGAGCCCTTGTTTACCAATCCGCTGGAAGCCGTCCGCGGATTGTCCATCAATGATTTAAATAAATACCTCCCTGCGCTTCATAAAGTCTCGGACTTAAAGATGACGGCAGAGCAGATGAAAGATGGTGTGTTTTTGGGATTAGGATTAGAAGGGTTAAAATGCATCCCGGATAATACCATCGACCTGATTGTTGTGGATCCACCCGAATCGCCTTGGCGCAGCACCGCACAGCGCGGAAATCCCATGACTATCCAAGAATATTTTCAATGGAATGAATTGTGGCTGAAGGAAAGTGCCCGTGTATTAAAACCGACCGGTGCCATTTATCTTATTTGCGGATGGCAGTATTCTGGCATGTATCATTCTTTATTAAGTAATGATTTCCAAATCCAAACACGTATTACCTGGCGAAACGCCACGAGAAAAGATCAGCCCAAACCCATGACATGGATCAATCGATCCTCGGATATTTGGTTCGCCACCAAAACAAATGAATTCATGTTCAATCAGGAGGCGGTGACCAATACTGAAAATCAGATGAAACCTGATGGACCCACAGAATTGGGGATGACCAACCTTTGGGGCGACATTATGGATATCCAACTGGGCGCCACTGTACAAATGGAGGGCGATAAGCCGGAACAGCTCATACAGCGGATTTTGAATGCGTCCAGTTTTAAACTAAACTGGGTGTTGGATCCATTCACTCGAAGCGGCGGTACGGGCGTAATTGCGAAAAAAATGGGACGGCGATTCATCGGGTTTGAATCGGATCAAGATAGATTATTAATGGCAATGAAACGAATTGATAACGAGTAAGCAATGACATTATTTGAACAGATTCAGTCTGATATGTATGCCGCCATGAAGGGTGGAGACAAATCTAAGGCAAATACGCTTCGCACTACCTTGGCGAAACTGAAAGATAAAAAAATTGAGAAACGGGATGACTTGACGGAACAGGAAGAAATAAAAGTAATCCAAACATTAGTGAAGCAGCGGAAGGAGTCCATAGAACTTTATGAAAAAGGCGGCCGATCAGAATTGGCTACTGCGGAAAAAGCCGAAATGGAAATTTTAAATGGATACCTCCCCCAAATGATGTCTGCCGATGACATTAAAGCCATCGTTCAATCAGTGGCGGATGAAGTGGGCGCCACATCCATGGCGGATATGGGCAAAGTCATGCCAGAGGTCATGAAGCGCGGCAAAGGATTGATTGACGGTAAATCGGCGCAACAATTTGTTCGGGAAATACTGGGGTAGGTCGGTCAAGTTTTTCGGCAAGGAAGCCGGATAATGGGTATTAAGTCATTCCATGATTTAGATGTGTATAATAATTCATATGCAGATTGTTTAAAGGTGATTAAAGAAGTTTTGCCCAAACTACCACCTGAAGAAAAATATGATCTTAAGGACCAGTTAAGAAGATCAACTAAGGCCGTTCCCCGGCTCATCGCAGAAGGGTATGCAAAACGACATCAAAAGTTTGGATTCCATAAATATTTGGATGATGCCATGGCAGAAAGTAATGAGACTGTCGTTGGACTCGAAATGTGCCGAGACCTCTATGGGGATAGAATGAAAGATTTAAATCTAAAATCATTAATTGATTCATATGACAAAACCGGTCGCATGATTTACAATTTAGCAAAATCCTGGACAACATTTTCAGACGGACGCCGAAATCCGGCCGCTTAATCCACACCGTAACCGACCGAAATGATCGACGCCTTAGCTACATTTTTCATCATCACCATGGGGGTTATTGGTTTTCGCCGTGGATTGGTAGAAGAATTGGGTCGATTATTGGGTCTCATTTTTGCCACTATTTTTGCCCTCCAGCTTTACGTCCCATTGGGCGCTTTTCTCACCGGTTGGATTCCAGTGGATGTTTGGCTACTTTTCGTCCTTAGCTTTATTCTGGTTTTCATCGGTGTATTATTATTGGCGCGGATGGCTACAAAGCTGATTCATTTTTTATTCCTGTCTAAGAGTACCAAGTGGGTGAACCGTGCCATGGGCATCATATTTGGGATGGCCAAAGGCATACTAGCAGTTATGATTTTTTTCTGGATGTTTGAACTCATGCCTGACCGGAAGACATCCAAAATTGTAACCACCCAATCCAATATGGCACAGCGTATGATTGGGATTCGAAAATCCATTGTATCCACATTTAATTGGAATGATCCGGTAACCAAAGGTGAAGAAACCATTCGGTCCTTTTTACAAAGCATGGAAGACACCCATGGCTAGGATCCCTCAAGAGACCATCGATCGAATTCGAGATTCTGCGGACATTGTGGATGTAGTGTCTCGCCATGTGGATTTGAAAAAACGGGGGCGCAATTTTTTCGGCCTCTGTCCCTTTCATACAGAAAAAACGCCCTCTTTCAGTGTGGCCCCAGACAAAGGTATCTATCACTGTTTCGGTTGTGGAAATGGCGGTAATGCAGTCAATTTTATTATGGAATTAGAGAAGATCAGTTTTGTAGAAGCCGTCCAGCAGCTCGGCCAGCAACTGGGTATTGAAGTGGCATTCTCCGGCACGGATGAATCGAAACAATTTTTTGATCACCTCTATGACATTCATGCCACCGCCGCTAATCTCTATCAACGGGTGTTGGATTCTGACCGAGGGCAGCAGGCAAAACAATATCTATTGGATCGAGGTTTAACGGAAGAAACCATTAAGCAATTCAAGATTGGGTTTGCGCCGGACAATTCAAAATTTTTAACCGAACGCATTAAAGAAAAACGGTATAGCCGGGAGGTTTTAGAAAAGTCAGGATTATTCGGATTTTCAAATACGGATGTTTTTGATCGCTTTCGTGGACGCATCATGTTTCCCATTTTCAATGCATCGGGGAAAGTTATCGCATTCGGTGGCCGCGTGTTTGGAACGGACGATCCGGCAAAGTATATGAATTCTCCCGAAACACCTTTATATCATAAAAGTGAGGTGTTCTATGGACTCCATCTGACGCGGGATGCCATTCGGAAATCGGAATCTGCCATTTTGGTGGAAGGATATACAGACTTGATTCAGCTTTACCAAAGCGGCATTCAAAATGTCGTGGCCGTGTCGGGCACAGCTTTTACGGATCGTCACGTACAACAAATTCGGCGATTTGCCTCCAAAGTGTACCTCGCCTATGATGGGGATACGGCTGGAATCAATGCAGCAAAACGGGCCGGATATGCATTGCTGAAGGGCGGTGTAAACCCAAAAGTGATTCGAATCCCTGACGGATTAGACCCTGACGATTGGGTCAGCCAAGCGGGGGCAGATATATTCCGGTCAAAAGGGATCGATCAAGCCCTCGGGCTCCTTCCCTTTCATTTGCGAACATCCAATTTTTCTGAAATGTCTCCTCAGGAAAAATCCAATCTGATTAAAGATATTTTGTCTGAAGCGGCACAAATTTCTGATCCCATTATCCGGCAGGATCTCATTAAAAATTTGGCCCAGGTTGGTGGTGTAGAAGAAAATCAAGTGGTCCATATGTTCACCCAGCAGATGCGTAAAAAGCGCCCTCGCCATACAGAAGCAGTCCCTAAGCAAAAAAAATCATTATTTACATCCGTTAATGCGAAAGCCGAATTGGGAATAATCAAAGTGTTGGCTGGGGATGATCAAGAAGCCAGGGCATTGATACAATCGGACTTGGATATTAATCTGATTGAAAATGATCAATTGAAAACATTGGCTGAAATGCTCATGGGTACCAATAATGTAAAACCTGCTGAAATTATGGCTCATTTTGATTCGGCTGAAGATCGAGAAATTGTATCACAGATTCTCATTGATGAAGATGATTCTACCTCTCCTATCCAAATGGCTCAGGATTGTTTGGCGACCTTATCCAAAGTTTCCACGAAAGAAAAGATTAAAGCAGCGCGGATAAAAATCCGCGAAATGGAAGCAGCGGGGCAAGATGCCACCGATCTCATGATGGAAGTAGTCAAAATGCAAAAGGATCTCCGTGGATAGATTTTTACTTATCATGCTGTTTGGAATCCTTCCTGCGCAAGAAATTAATTGGAATGATAAACCCTCTCCTGTGACCGCCATTCATATTTATTGCGATACGGATGGTATTCCCATATTTGTTGACGGACTTCAGGTGGGTGCATCCCCCATAAAGGACCCGGTGCAAGTGGCACCGGGCTGGCATCAGGTAAGCTATTTCCCCCCGAAGACCATGGTAAATGCCCAATCTATATCTGAAAATAAAAAGATGCGGGATATGATTCAATTGGCCCGGCAGGATGTATTGGTAGAAGAAGGGAAAACTGTTCGGGTTGTCTTGAGCTATCGGACAATTGAAGCAGAGGCCATGGAATATGAAGCATCCTTATCCAGTAGCCGTTGGGTGGGGCTCGGCATGGTATTTACAGTCTTGGCCCTCATTTCATGGGGATTGATGTAAATGCGGTATCTGCTATTTATGATGGTTGGCAATTTCATTTTGGCACAACCGGATTCCATTGTGAAAGTATTTTCTACCGATCTTATGCGCACCAATGTGTTGACCGGAAAACCAAAAGAATCCATCAGCAAGCGTGATGCCCATTTTCGTGCAGTCTATTATCCATCGGGAGAATTAAAACGGATTGAGTTCGTTCCGGCAAATTGGGATAAGGGCCGGCGCAAAAAACCGAAATCCACCAGCAAACTGAAATTGTATTATCAACAATGGAATCCCAAAAAACAGGAATTGCTGAAAGGGATTACCAAAAAGGAGGCAAGGGGGATTCCCCATTATCGGGCTACCTTGGATGAAAAAGGATTGGTACAAAATGTGGATTATTTTAACCGCCACAATAAAGTGATGTGGACATTCCACATGCATTGGGATGATGAAGACAAGTCCTCAAAATATGATATTGAATTTTATTCCTCACGAAATCTTTCAGAACTTAATCATGAAATGTTTGCACCGGATTTGAGCACCATTCGCCCCGGATGGAAAGCGCGATATCATTATAATCCAACAGGAAATACTCGTTCTGTTCATGTTATGGATGCCTTTGATGATCTATATTATTACTATGAATTTCAGTATGGAGAAAATGAACTTCGATCCAAATATTATCGCGCTGATTCAACACTGGTTGGGAGTCACACAGTTCGCTTTGATGCAAATAAAAACCCCATGCGCATTACTTATTATAATGAAAATGGCATAATGAAAAACGCCATTGGATATGAATATCCCGATGATGCAGAAATGGTTGTGTCTCAGTATAATAATAGGGGTGAAATCATTGAAAGACGCATCATCCCAAAGAAAGAAATGAATTAAATGAAAATACTGGTAACAGGTGGCGCCGGTTATATAGGCTCTCACGTTGTCCTCGAATTATGTGAACATGGTTATGATGTGGTGGTTTTAGACGACTTATCCTTGGGCCATCGAGATGCAGTGGATAATCGGGCCGAATTTATCCACGGCTCTACCTTAAATACTGCTGACCTTGACAAAGGACTGAATGGTGTTACGGCGGTGATCCATTTGGCGGCGTTTAAGGCTGCGGGCGAATCCATGATTGATCCGGGAAATATTCTTACAATAATATCACCGGCACATTAACCTTATTGGATTCCATGGCGGCACATAGCGTTAATCAATTTGTATTCTCGTCCACAGCAGCTGTTTATGGTTTTCCTGAATATTTACCATTGGATGAAAATCACCCGCTCAAGCCCATTAACTATTATGGATTCACAAAGTTAGAAATTGAACGATTTTTAAAATGGTATGGAGAATTAAAAGGATTAAAGTTTGCCGCATTACGGTATTTCAATGCAGCGGGATATGATCCAAAAAGGCGCCTCACATCATTAGAAAAGAGCCCTGCCAATCTACTCCCAATTGTGATGGAAGTGGCTTCGGGGATGCGTGAAAATATGCAAATATTTGGAAATGATTATGACACCCACGACGGCACTGGCGTTCGAGATTATATCCATGTTTCCGATTTGGCTTCTGCCCATGTAAAGGCCCTCAACTATCTTCAAGATCACAATGAACTGACAGTAAACCTGGCCACTGGAGAGAGTCACTCTGTTATGGATGTAATTAACATGGCTGAATCAGTCACAGGACAAAATATCGCTTATGATATTGTGGATCGACGGGCGGGTGATCCGGCTAAATTATATGCCCATTCAACATTGGCTCTAGATGCCTTGAATTGGAAAGCGGTTCATTCAGATTTGACATCTCTGGTTGAAACCACATGGCAAGTGTACAATAAATGAGCAAGCATCCTTTTGTGGGACTGGCCGGCAATATTGGTGTAGGCAAAACCACATTTACAGAAAAAATGGCGGATGCTTTTGGATGGTCTCCCATTTATGAATCGGTGGCAGACAATCCCTACCTCAGCGACTTTTATGGCGATATGAATCGATGGAGTTTCAACCTCCAGATTTATTTTTTGCATAAACGATTTAGCGCTCAAAGAAAAATTGAACACTCAAATGGGGGGGTGGTTCAAGATCGAACCATTTATGAAGATGCAGAAATTTTTGCCCGCAACCTCCATGAAATGGGGAGGCTAGATGAGAGGGATTGGGAGACCTATCACGACCTATTTTATATCATGACTGGCTATTTGCGGCAACCCGATCTCATTATTTATTTGCAGGCTTCTACGGATACTTTGTTAACGCGTATCCATGCCCGCGGCCGTGATTATGAAAGCAGTATCGATCCAGAATACTTGCATCAATTGAATGTGGCCTATGATAAATGGACGAATAGCTTGAAGGATATTCCTGTACTAAGGATCGAAACTGATGGATTTAATATTTTTGAAGATACAAAACATTTTCAATCTATTTTAGATGATGTAAAAAAATATTTGTAAGTGGCACTGGTCAGTGTCCTCCATGTTAAAACTAACTTTTTTCATTCAGTAATATATTTGATTGAAAATCGTTAAACACTTGGGATTATCACCTTAAATTCCTCGTCCTTTTTGGGCCCACCAGACAGCTTGATTTTCAATCAAGGTCTGGAGAGTAGCTCAAAAGGTTACCTGCCCACCACCGACTTTCAGGAGGGCAGGTGGGGAGCATTAAGAAAAATGAAATATTATGTTTACATATTAAAATCCAAAATTAAAGATTGGCATTATGTTGGGATGTCTTCGAATGTTAAAATTCGATTCAAAAAGCATAATGATAAAAAAGCAAAATCTACTCGAAACTATGCCCCTTTTGATTTACTCTTAACAGAGGAATTCCCCGATCGTATTTCTGCTCGGAATAGAGAGAAGTATTACAAGACAGGATTTGGGAAAAAAGTTTGGATGAAAAAAGTTAAGGACTTAGAAATAAACTCTTAAATTCCTCGCCCTTTTTGGGCCCATAGCTCAATGGTTAGAGCACCGCACTCATAATGCGTAGGTTCGGGGTTCGAATCCCTGTGGGCCCACATTTTTTAGAATTCCTCAATTATAATTTCCGTATTTGCTGGGGTTCCCAGCCTGCTCCCGACCAGCGGGAGGGCTGGCAGGGAATCCCTGTGGGCCCACACACATTCATTTTCTCTATATATTCCAATTTTCCATATTAAATTCGACCATGTGCGGTCGAAAAACACTCACACGAGATATGCAGTCCATCATTGAGGAAATGGCCATTGAAGAATGGCAGGATTCGGATATTTACCAACCCCGATATAATATCGCCCCCACCCAGTATTCTCCAGTCATAGTAGATAAGGTGGGGCGTCATGCGAAATTGATGAAATGGGGTCTCATACCCAATTGGTCTAAGGATGCATCTATCGGATCGAAACTCATCAATGCCCGATCCGAAACGCTTTTAGAAAAACCATCCTTTCAGCATTTGGTCCCCACCCAACGCTGTGTCGTTATTACAGATGGTTATTTTGAATGGAAGCGCACTTCATCCAGATCTATTCCTTATTATATACATCACCCGGAGAAAAAGCTACTCCCCATGGCGGGATTATGGGATATATGGAAAAACCCATCCGGTGAACATATTTTCAGCTATACGGTCATCACCACTTCTCCTGCCCCGGATTTGGCTGAAATTCACCACCGCATGCCGGTTATATTGAAACAGAATGAAATTGACTCTTGGCTAAAAGTACATCACACGGCCATCCCTGATGCCATGGGATTACTCAAACCATATGATAATCCCCTCACCTATTACGAAGTATCCAAAATGGTGAACTCTCCTCGGAATAACCGACCTGAATGCATTCTGCCCATTGAAAATCCCGGTAGTCTTTCTCTATTTTAGAATAAAAAGAGATTAATTCATCCTATTTGTTATTTTCTTCTTGCTGTTTATAGAGTAAAAAGATCAATTTCAATCCGATTTAAAACATCATAATACATGAATTGGTTTCGAATATTTAAACACACTGACCTGGCACTCAAATTGCCCGGATAATAATTTATAATGAAATCCCTCGGACCACAAAATTTCATTCAAACACAATCAAGGAGAGCGATATGAGAAAATTCTCACAAGTTCTATTGTTTGTACTTCTTCCCGCATTTGTCTTCGCACAAAATACCATTTCTGGTACAGTGACAGATGCAACCACAGGTGATGCACTCCCTGGTGCAAATGTGGTGGTAGAAGGAACAAACATGGGTGCTGCTGCTACAGCAGATGGATCCTATTCCATCAATAATGTACCTTCAGGATCCTATACTGTTACTGCTTCTGTAATTGGTTATGCCAATGGTAGTCAATCCGTAAATGTAAGTGGTAACACAACTGTTAACTTTGCTTTAGACGTTTCTGCTCTAGAGCTATCTGCACTAGAAGTGTTGGCATCTAGGGCTGATGAAAAAACGCCTGTGGCATATACAAACATTTCTAAACAGGAAATTGAAGCACGTCTTGGATCTCAAGAAATTCCGATGGTGCTGAATACAACCCCCAGTGTGTACGCAACCCAACAAGGTGGCGGTGCAGGTGATGCCCGGATTAACGTCCGTGGATTTAACCAAAGAAACGTCGCTGTTATGATTAACGGTGTGCCACAAAATGATATGGAAAATGGTTGGGTCTATTGGTCCAACTGGGATGGTGTAGGCGATGCCACATCCTCCATCCAAATGCAGCGTGGTCTTTCTGCCGTAAACCTTGCTACCCCTTCCATTGGCGGAACCATGAACATCATTACCGATCCAACTGCCATGAGCCGCGGCGGTAAATTCAAACAGGAATTTGGTGACGGTGGATTCTTAAAAACCACTGCCAACCTGAATACCGGTTTAATTATGGATGATAAGTTGCCTTTAGTGCAACGATCGTCCGTAAAACCGGTGATGGCATCATTGATGCAACTTGGACCGATGCATGGGCCTATTATTTTGGCGCCAGCTATGCGGCAAGTGAAAAAAGCCGTTTTGAGCTTTATGCCATTGGTGCTCCGCAGCGTCATGGACACAATTTGTATAAGCAAAATGCTGGTGTCTATGATCCGGAATTTGCGAAGAAAATGGACGGGTATGAGGCCGGTGCAATTTGGAATGGGAAAAGCTATCCTGATTCAGAAGGTGAATTTACCAAACCTGAAGCCATTGAGGGCTACTCAGGCGATCCACGTTTATTTAACCAAAACTGGGCCCCTGTAGACCCTTCATATACAGGCAAGCAGTACTTCTATATGTATGGTGCACGTACAGAGAGTCGCTATAATAAAAACTTCCTAAACGAACGGGAAAACTTTTTCCATAAACCACTCGTAAACTTGAACCATTTTTATACCATTAACGATAAGATGAGACTTTCATCAATCAT
>LSCF01000056.1 GCA_001577025.1 Fidelibacterota bacterium TCS55
TTTCATCAACGGATAGTTTTCCGAGCCCAACTCCGGGAATTATTTAGACGTTTTTGAGCCCGCCACAGGACAAGTCTATGCCAGGGTTCCCGATTCTAATGAGCACGATGTAAATACAGCCATTGAGGCAGCAGAAAAGGCCTTCTACGATTGGTCGGTCACATCTTCGGAAGAGCGGTCAGGATTTTTGCATAAGATTGCTGATGGGATCGAAACTCGCTTGGATGAACTTGCAGAATATGAATCTAGGGACACAGGAAAGCCACTTTCATTAGCAAAGACAGTGGATATTCCCCGGGCGGTGACCAATTTTCGTTTTTTTGCTGACCTTGTCCTGGAACATGAAACAGAAGAAATATTGGATGGACAAGGTTCAGTCAACCGGATTATTCGTCAGCCATTGGGAATTGTTGGCTGTATTTCCCCCTGGAACCTGCCCTTATATTTATTCACCTGGAAGATCGCCCCGGCAATTGCAGCCGGAAATTGCGTCATTGGCAAACCTTCAGAACTGACTCCTTATACTGCATTTAAACTGGGTGAAATTTGCCAGGAAGCAGAATTGCCTGATGGGGTATTGAACATCGTCCAGGGCACCGGTATGAATACCGGTTCGGCCATTGTTGCCCATCCAAAAATAAAAGCAGTATCCTTCACGGGCGGGACCAAAACTGGGGAAGCCATCAGCCGGGAAGCAGCACCTCAATTCAAAAAATTATCACTGGAATTGGGAGGGAAAAACCCCAATATCATTTTTGCTGACTGTGATTTTACTTCCATGCTGGAGACCACCATCCGATCCTCATTTTCTAATCAAGGAGAGATCTGTCTTTGCGGGTCGAGAATTTTTGTGGAAGAATCCATTTATGATACATTTCGAAATGCATTTATAAAACGAACACAGTCGTTAAATGTAGGCGATCCCAACGATGAAAAAACAGACATGGGGGCATTGATCTCAAAAGGGCACCTGGAAAAGGTCACTGGTTATATTGACCTTGCTAAAGAAGAGGGGGGAACAATTCTGATCGGTGGAGAGAACGCCGATGTCAACGGCCGCTGCAATGATGGTTATTTTTTTGAACCCACAGTTATCGATGGCCTGAATGCAGATTGCAGAACGAACCAGGAAGAGATATTCGGTCCGGTGGTTTCCCTGATCCCTTTCTCCTCTGAAGATGAGGTGATCGCCATGGCCAATTCAACCCAATACGGCTTATCGGCGACCATCTGGACAGAAAATACAACTAAGGCCGATCGTGTCGCCGGAAAATTGGATTCCGGTGTGGTGTGGGTGAACTGCTGGATGGTTCGGGATCTGCGGACACCGTTTGGCGGGATGAAGAATTCTGGTGTGGGCCGTGAAGGCAGCTTGGAAGCATTGGACTTTTTTACAGAACAGAAGAATATCTGCAGGATCCAATGACACCGTATACCGCTTGGCTGCAACAGATGAAACATGGGAAGAATTAAACGTAATAAGGGAACGAAACAATGGCTGACAATTTTCAAACCGACAAAGCACCGAAACCGGTAGGGCTTTATCCCCATGCAAAACGGGTAGGTAATTTATTATTCCTGTCCGGGGTTGGCCCGCGTAAACCCAATTCTGATGAGATCCCGGGTGTGGAGTTGGACGAGCATGGGAATGTAGTATCCCATGACATCGAGGCCCAATGCCATTCCGTATTCGAGAATGTCCGCATCATTTTGGAAGAGGCTGGCAGTAGTTGGGAAAACCTGGTGGACATAACCGTATTTCTCACAGACATGAATAATGATTTTGACACATATAATAAGGTGTATGCCGACTATTTCAAGGAAAACCAACCCTGCCGAACCACAGTAGAGGTTTCGTCACTGCCGACGACTATTGCCATTGAATTAAAGTGTATTGCAACTATTGATTAGGAGTTAAATATGCCAGTAGCACCCCCCATCAATTTCAAAAACTGGATCAAAGAGAACCGTCATTTGCTCAAACCACCTGTAGGTAACAGCGTGGTTTATGAGGAAGGTGATTTTATGATCATGGTGGTTGGCGGCCCCAATTCACGGAAGGACTACCACGTGGACCCTGTGGAAGAATTCTTTTATCAACTGGAAGGGGATATGCTATTAAAGATCATGGATGAAGGGAAACCGGTGGATGTACCCATCAAGGAAGGGGAGATCTTTTTATTGCCAAAAAATGTACCTCATTCTCCCCAACGATTTGAGGATACTGTTGGCCTTGTAGTTGAATACCAGCGGGAAGAAGGTGCCTTGGATGCTTTTCAATGGTACTGTGATGAATGCAATAAAATGCTCCATGAAGTGACTCTAGACCTGGAAAATATCGTTACCCAACTACCGCCGCTGTTCGATGCCTACTGGGATAATATGGACGCCCGAACCTGTGAGTCCTGCGGTGCCGTACAGGAAAAACCATAAGCCACAGAGAACACAGAGTGTTAAAAAAAGTGAAAAAAAATTCTAACAATATGAGAAATTCTCTGTGACCTCTGCGGCAGCATAATGAAGATCGATATACATACCCATATTCTTCCAAAAGACTGGCCCAACCTGAAAGAGAAGTATGGCTACGGCGGGTGGATCCATTTGGATCACCACAAGACCGGTTGTGCGCGAATGATGAAGGATGAAAATTTTTTCCGGGAAGTGGAAGCGAATCTATGGGATCCCGGTGTCCGGCTGGATGAATGCAGCACTCATGGCGTGGATGTTCAAGTATTGTCCACAGTTCCTGTCATGTTCAGTTACTGGTCCAAGGCAGAAGACGCATTGGATCTTTCCAAATTACTGAATGATCACATTGCTGCTGTTGTTGCTGAATTTCCCAAGCGATTTATCGGACTGGGTACAATCCCGCTCCAGGATACAGAGAAAGCAGTAGGTGAATTAGAACGCTGCAAAACATTGAAACTGGCAGGAGTTCAGATCGGCTCAAACGTGAATGGAAAAAATTTGAGTGAAGATGAATTATTTCCGGTGTTTGCAGCAGCGTCTGATCTTGGAATGGCTGTGTTTGTCCATCCCTGGGAAATGATGGGCGAAAGAGATATGAAAAAATACTGGCTGCCGTGGCTGGTGGGTATGCCGGCAGAAACAAGCCGTGCCATCTGTTCCATGATATTCGGAGGAGTATTTGAAAGACTCCCGGCCCTCCGGGTGGCCTTTGCCCATGGCGGCGGCGCATTTCCCATCACTGCCGGCCGTGTCCAACATGGATTTGACGTTCGCCCGGACCTCTGCGCTGTAGATACCCAAAATGCTCCTAGTGAATATTTGGGAAAATTCTGGGTGGATTCCCTTGTTCACGACCCAGACGCTCTCAAATTTCTCATAAAGAAAGTAGGAAGTGATAAGATCGCCATGGGAACGGATTATCCCTTTCCATTGGGGGAGCTTAAACCGGGCCAACTGATTGAATCGACAGATCTATCAAAAGAAGTTCAGGAAAAATTGCTATTTCAAAATGCATTGGACTGGCTGGGGTTGGATATAGGATATTTTGATAATGTATAGTTCTGTTGAGATCGATTCACGTCTGTATCATTATAACACGGATCATTTCATTGACTTATCTGTCCCGGTGGATTTTAAAGGGGACCAGGCCAATTATTTTGACGTGGAACGGGCAAGCGCCGAACCTTTCAAAAGTGATAATGTCATCGGCGACACAAAGCAGGGCGGCGGCTGCAACTTTGACGTGGTCACATTCATTCCCCATTGCAACGGAACTCATACCGAATGTGTTGGGCATATTGTTCATGAGGATGTTCATGTGAATGAAATGATCACCGATTCACTGATCCCGGCCACATTGGTGACAGTTACCCCGGAGGATGGAGTTATCAATGGTGAACAATTGAAAATTGATCCCGGATTTGATCAGGCATTGATCATCCGAACACTACCCAATACTGATTCGAAACGATCGGCCACATACGATGGCAATAATCTTCCACCATATTTTTCACCGGAAGCCATGGAAAAGATTATTGAACTTGGAATCCGACATTTACTGGTGGATATGCCCACCATCGACCCGGCTTATGATGAGGGAAAGTTGGAGAACCACCACACATTCTGGGGGATAGAGCAAGGGAGTCATGCTCTAAACGGAAGTGATCCTTCACAAAAGACAATTACAGAAATGATCTATATTCCCAATAAGGTCAAGGATGGAAACTATTTACTCCAGATCCAGATCGTCCATTTCGTTAGTGATGCTTCCCCTAGTAGACCCTTAATTTTTCCATTGGACCGATCATGAAATACGAAGCATCTATAGAATTTGCTCAACGAATGGATCAGGAAGATCCCATAAGGTCCTACAGGGACCGATTTCATTTTCCACAATTTAACGGTGAAGATATACTTTATTTCGGAGGGAATTCACTGGGTCTTATGCCGAAAACATCCAAGGCAGGTGTGAATGAGGAATTGGATGTTTGGGGAAAAATGGGCGTCACCGGCCAGCATGATAGGTGGGAGGCCTATCACGAACAATTGACCGATTCCACAGCACGGCTCGTTGGGGCAAAACCATCTGAAGTGGTGGTCATGAATGCCCTCACAGTGAACCTTCATCTATTACTGGTCTCATTTTACCAGCCAACCACCGACCGTTATAAAATCGTCATTGAAAAAGGAGCGTTTCCATCAGATCAATATGCAATGGAGTCCCAAATCAAGTTTCATGGCTTTGATCCCAAAGATGCATTGATAGAACTCACTCCGCGAAATGGAGAGAAATGTCTCCGGGCAGATGACATTCTGGAAACATTGAGATCAGAAGGTGAATCCATTGCCACCATATTGATAGGCGGAGTGAATTATTACACTGGTCAGGCCTTTGATATGAAAACCATTACGGATGTGGGTCATGAGGTTGGTGCTTATGTGGGATTCGATCTTGCCCACGCAGCCGGGAATTTGAAATTAGACCTCCATGAATGGAATGTTGATTTTGCAGCCTGGTGCACTTATAAATATATGAATTCAGGTCCCGGCAGTCCCGGTGGAGTATTCGTCCATGAGAAGCACGGAAACTGGGAAGGTCCACGATTTGCTGGTTGGTGGGGCCACGATAAAGAGACTCGGTTTGAAATGGGTCCGGAGTTTGTTCCCATAACCGGCGCCGAAGGCTGGCAGGTCAGCAATGCACCTATTTTATCCATGGCCTGTCTGCGAAAATCAATGGATATTTTTGACGAAGCGGGAATGGATGCATTGCGGACCAAAAGTGAAGCACTCACCGGTTACCTGGAATTTCTATTGAATACTATGGAGGATAAAGTTTCTATTGTCACTCCTTTCGATTCCAAAGAACGGGGGTGCCAATTATCAGTTATGATCCATGAAAATGGGAAAAAAGTGTTTGAGCAATTGGGTGAAAGAGGCGTTGTGTGTGATTGGCGGGAGCCGGATGTGATCCGGCTTGCACCTGCTCCATTATACAATTCATATTCTGACGTTTACCAAGCTGTTGAAATCTTAAGATCTTTGATGGATTGATATCATGGGTGAAAAGATCACCTTGATCGGCGCCGGCCTCACAGGGCCGCTACTGGCAACGTATCTGGCTCAACAGGGATACCATGTAGAAATATTTGAACGCCGTCAGGATATGCGGAAAGAAGACATAAGTGCCGGGCGGTCCATCAATCTGGCCATGTCTGTCCGAGGCATCCATGCTTTGAAGGAAGTCGGAGTGTATCATGCGATCGAGCCACTAACCATTCCCATGAAAGGTCGCATGATCCATGGGTTGGATGGGTCCACCCATTTACAGCCCTATGGACAAAGAGAAAAGGAAGTGATTTACTCTGTTTCCCGGGCAAAATTGAATATGGAGCTCATGACCCTGGCAGAGAAGACAGGAAAAGTGCAGATCCATTTCAACCAGAAATGCACCCATGTAAATCTGGAAAAAAAGAAATTCACCTTATTGGATAGATCTTCCAGTAAAGAACAGGTTTTGCCATTTGAACTGATCATGGGTGTAGATGGTTCGGCTTCGGCCGTGAGAGACGCCATGACAGAAGGAGGCAAAATTGACAGTAATTACAAACCACTGAACCACGGATACAAAGAATTGACCATTCCTCCAACTGAAGATGGGGAATTTCAATTGGAGCCCAATGCCCTCCACATCTGGCCCCGGGGACAATTCATGCTCATTGCCCTGCCCAACATGGACCGCTCATTTACCTGCACATTGTTTTTCCCCATGGAAGGGGACACCAGTTTTGCTACTGTGAATTCAGAAAATGAGATCACCCAGTTTTTTGAAGATTATTTTCCAGACTCCATCCCATTATTATCAAATCTGGTCCATGAGTTTCAGACCAATCCAACGGGACATTTGGGTTCGGTCTATTGCGATCCATGGCATGTGGAAGATTCTGCTGTTCTATTAGGTGATGCGGCCCATGCAGTAGTTCCATTCTTTGGCCAGGGGATGAATGCGTCTTTCCAGGACTGTACTGTGCTGAATACACTTATGAGTGAACATGGTGGTGATTGGCAGAACATCTTATCTGAATTTTCACGAATACATGTAAAAAACGGCCACGCCATTGCCGACATGGCATTGGAGAATTATATCGAAATGCGTGATAAGGTGAATGATCCACAATATAAAATAAGAAGAAAACTAGAGCTAGCTTTGGAAAATCAATTTCCCGATAGGTTTATTCCTAGATATTCTATGGTTTCGTTTAATCAGATACCATACTCGAAGGTATATCAAAGAGGTAATTTGCAATTAAAAATTATTGAAGCATTGCTTGATTTAGATCCAAATGGAAAAACAATAGATAGAGTAATCGTTGAAAAAATGTTGAATTAACTATTTGTGCGCCCGGGAGGATTTGAACCCCCGGCCTTTAGAACCGGAATCTAACGCTCTATCCAGCTGAGCTACGGGCGCATATGCGGTTTTAAATTATAACTTTTTTCCTATTTACAAGAACTACTCTATTGGTTTCTTTTGGTGACCTCAAACTGAATTGTGTAAATTAAAACAGCATGAAAGCAAATATTATTTTTACGACCGTACCTGATAAATCAACTGGGGAGATAATCGCCAAGCATCTGGTGCAACAGCAATTGGCTGCATGCGTAAATATATTGCCAAAAATGCATTCCATATATCAATGGGATGGTGAAGTCCACAGCGAATCTGAATATTTAGTGATAATCAAAACATTAAAGCCAATCAACAAGAAAACCTTTAAAGGGATCAAAAAGCTACATCCTTATGAAGTGCCAGAAATCGTTTCCATCGATATTTCGGATGGGGATATTGATTATTTAAAGTGGATAGAAAACAGCGTTCAATAATGTTGCCCAGAAGAAAATGGTTTAAGTTTGCACTCTATTTTGGTGCTTTGATTACCGTCGGGTCAATGGGGTTTTATTCCATCGGTATGAATGATTCACTATATGAATGGTCATTAATTGATAGTATCTATATGACTATAATTACGTTATCAACTGTGGGGTTCAGCGAAACACATCCATTATCTGAAGGAGGGAAGTTATGGGCCATTATGGTCATTATTTTTGGTGCTTCAGGATTTGCGGTTCTCCTGTCAGAGTTTGGAAATGAGTTTATGGAAATGAATACGTTTCGGAGAAAAAAAATGAATAAAAAAGTTTTAAAAATGAAGGATCATTATGTTATTTGCGGGTATGGCAGGATGGGGGCTGTTATCGCTTCCGAATTAATGAAAAAACGAATTCCTTTTGTTATTGTCGAACAAAGTAATGAAAAAATTGAACAAATTGAAGATAAAGGATTCAAATTTGTCCAAAATGATGCTACTTTAGATGATACGCTCATAAATGCAGGAATAGAAAATGCAAAAGGCGCCGTTGTTGTTCTGGATAATGATCCGGATAATTTGTTTGTAACCATGTCTGCAAGGAATCTAAATGCGGATGCATATATTATCAGTCGATGTGTAAAACACGATACGGGTAAAAAATTAAAACGTGCAGGCGCAAATAAGGTTGTAAATCCTTATATATCGGGTGGACATCGGATGGCAGATCTATTAATTAGTCCACTTGTTGAAGATACCGTTTCATTGGAGACTAAAAATGATGATTTTATTGATTTATCCATAGAAGAATTCGCTGTTGAACATCTTCAATCAATCGATGGTAAATCAATTGCAGAATCCCGGTTTCGAGAAGAATATGGTTTGCTCATCGTCTGTATTGTTAAAGATAATGGAGAATCGGAAATTAATCCAGGTTCAGATTTTATATTATCATCCGGCCAAAAAATTATGGTTATTGGATCTAACGATGATCTACTCAAAATGAATGAAGCATTGTCCTGATGATGTATAATATATATTATGTATAATTATAGTTATATTTAAATATTATCTTACAACTATATTGACAATCCTGCCCTTTACATAGATTTCTTTAACGATTTCTTTTCCTTCAATAAATGTTGCCGCTTTTTCAGAAGCCTTTGCCTTTTCTAGCACTTCATCCTCTTTTGCATTAGTAGATACATTAATTTCAGATCGTCTTTTGCCATTGACCTGCACAGCAATTGTAATCGTATCAGATTCGAGCAGTGATTCTTCATAAAATGGCCAATTTTCATATGATAATTCTGTTGATTCACCTAATGATGCCCATAATTCTTCCGCTAAATGCGGCATAAATGGATTAATGCATACTACAAATGTCTTTAATACATCTTTATTGATGGAATTTTGAGATTGTAAATGATTCGTAAAAATCATGAATTCGGATACACATGTGTTGAAATGCAATTGATCAAGATTATCCGAAATCTTTTTAATCATTTGATGCAATGCACGCAAAGTTTCTTTATCGGCGGATTCATTATTTATTTTACTCAATAATTTCCCATCCTCGTCGAAGAATATATTCCACAATTTATTGATAAATCGAGCGCATCCTTGCAATCCAGTGGTACTCCAGGGCTTTGCTTTATCAAGCGGCCCCATAAACATTTCATAAATCCGCATAGCATCTGCGCCAAACGTATCAACCGTTTCGTCAGGATTTACCACATTTCCGCGAGATTTACTCATTTTTGTTCCATCTTGCCCCAGAATCATCCCTTGATTAAATAACTTCTGAAAAGGCTCTTTCGTTGAAACATGGCCGAGATCGTATAACACATGATGCCAAAATCGTGAATACAGTAAATGCAATACGGCGTGCTCTGCTCCGCCAACATATAAATCCACTGGCATCCAGTATTTTTCTTTCGCTTCGTCCCATCCTTTTTCTGAATTCTTTGGATCAATATATCTCAAATAATACCAGCAGGATCCGGCCCATTGTGGCATCGTATTGGTTTCCCTAAGTCCCACTATATTACCAGATTCGTCTTTCACCTCAACCCATTCAGAAATATTAGCCAATGGAGATTCACCCGTACCAGCCGGTTCATATTTTTCAACCTCAGGTAATAGTAATGGCAATTCCGATTCACTCAGCGGAGATGGGGAACCATCTTGATGAATGACGGGTATAGGCTCACCCCAATATCTTTGACGGGAAAAAAGCCAATCTCTTAACTTGTACTGAATGGCCTTCTCCCCTTTGCCCTCATTCACGAGCCAATTCGTAATTTTTGCTTTTGCTTCTTCCACCTGCAACCCGTCTAAAAAAGCACTGTTGATTGCCGGCCCATCGCCTGTATATGCTTCACCATCAAATTCTTCTGATGGCTTCACAGTTCGAATAATAGGCAGATTGAAGGTTTTGGCGAAATCCCAGTCTCGCTGATCCTGTCCCGGAACGGCCATAATTGCCCCCGTGCCATAACTCATTAATACATAATCGGATATCCAAATGGGGATCTCTTCACCATTTACAGGATTAATTGCATGGGCACCAAGAAAAACACCTGTTTTTTCTTTATTTAACTCCGTCCGGTCTAAATCTGATTTTTTCGATGCATTGTCAATATATTGATTTACTGCATCTTTCTGCTCTGGCTTGACCAATGTTTTGACAAAGGGATGTTCCGGTGCCATCACCATATAGGTGGCCCCAAACAATGTATCTGGCCGCGTGGTAAAAACAGTTAAATTTTCTTTAATTGCGGGGATATAAAAGTCCACATTCGCCCCTTCAGATCGCCCAATCCAATTTCTCTGAAGTTCTTTAATACTGTGGGGCCAATCCAGGTCATCGAGCCCTGCAAGGAGAGTTTCTGCATAATCTGTGATTTTGAGCATCCATTGGCGCATGGGCACTCTTAGTACAGGATGGCCGCCGATATCTGACTTTCCATCTACCACTTCTTCATTGGCCAATACAGCTTTCAACTCTGGACACCAATTCACAGGCACTTCCGCCTCGTAGGCCAACCCCTTATGATATAATTGTAAAAATATCCATTGGGTCCATTTCACATATTCATCATCGGTGGTATTGATTTCACGATCCCAATCATATGAAAATCCCAACATTTTGATCTGGCGGCGAAAATTATCAATATTATTCTTTGTGGTTATGGCAGGGTGCGTCCCTGTTTTAATGGCAAATTGCTCCGCAGGAAGACCAAACGCATCCCAACCCATAGGGTGGAGTACATTAAAACCTTGCATCATTTTCATTCGAGCTGTCACATCAGTTGCAATGTATCCCTTGGGATGACCAACGTGAAGCCCAGCGCCTGATGGATAGGGAAACATGTCAAGAATATAATATTTTAGTTTATCTTGATCGTCAGAGGTTTTATAGAGTTGATCTTTGTTCCATTTATCTTGCCATTTTTGTTCTATTGTTTTGTGGTCGTAATTCATAAAATACTAATAATCGCAATGCTAATTAAGACTTAGTTAATTACATTTTATAATAAAATGACTTATTTTGCAATAGAAAAAAGTCCTGCCTCTCGACAGGATTTTATTACAAATTAAAGTAATTTCACCTTTACCGGATCAAAACTTTTACGATGGATGTCGCAGGGACCGAGCCATTCGAGTTGATCCATGTGAAATTTGGTGCCATACCCTTTGTGAGCGTCAAAACCGTATTCAGGAAATTTGCGGGCAAAGGCGGCCATCATGCGATCGCGGAAGACTTTGGCAACGATTGAAGCGGCGGCGATCGAGGCCACTTGTCGATCTCCACCTTTTATAAGTTCATATGGTGTTTCAAAAACTAGCCGTGCCATATAGTCTG
>LSCF01000057.1 GCA_001577025.1 Fidelibacterota bacterium TCS55
TCAGGTCTAACCACAGCCTCTGGTACCAAACGATACATGCTGGCATCGTGGGCATAGGCCAAACGGTCAATGAGTCGTGTGGACCACCGTTCTGGTGATATTCCAGCAGAGATATGCATTAAAAGGGTCTATATTCCTTTTTAATCCGCTCAGAAACCGGAATGGTTTCTTGTGCCGCATAGTCGAATCCAACGACGGTAAATACCCCCGTTACCACAGGTACAGAGTTATTTTGTTCAAACAGCGCATTTAAAATGTCAAAACTCTTATTTCCGATTCGAATAACTCTTGCTCCAATTTCATACTGATTTGGAAAGGAAGATTGCTGATGGTAATCAATTTTCATACTGGCCAAAATAGAACTGCGTTTTCTATCCCAATCGTTAACGTCATACCCCAACTTTTCCATATATTGAATCCTTACGGTTTCCAAATAGGATAGATAGGTGGCATGGTTGATATGACGCAATCCATCCATGTCCCGCCATCGCGGTTCCATATTGATTATATAATCAAAATCCTCTCGTCTTAATGTTCGCATTTCCATTCACTATTGCCTTGGTTGAAGTTGTGCCCATGGGGCTTCATAAAATAGGATCGGGTCCGCACCCGAATCTTCTGTGATTGCTTTTTTATACATTGCATCACTCGATTCATATCGAAACAACACTGTATCATTGCTAATCCAATCACCGTATCGTCCACCGGATTGAAGAAGTTTCAGGGGCGGTGATGCACTGTTATCGTATATATAAAGAAAATATGTTTCATTTTCCTTAGACCACAGGACTGCTTTATCTCCATCGGGAGACCATCGAATATTCCGGAATTTGCTATTGGACTCTGGCACGACTTTTACATTCCCTGACTTGAGTACCGCCGTACCAATTGATTGTGTCGGAAAATCTAAAATATAGAGGCCATCTTCTTCTTTCACATAAAGCATTTTATTCCCCGCGGGGTTTAATCGAGGCATGATAAATTTATCTACGTTAGGCGCGGTGGTAATTTGAGTTATATTCAGTCCATCCAAGTCCATCGTAAATACATCTATTACACCCACATTATTATTGGCTTGATGCTTTCGCTGACTGTATAAAATTTTATTTCCATTCTCAAAGAATTCCGGGTCGAGATACCATTCATTATTGGTTGAAGTGGTGATGCGGATGGGGCCCTGATCCTTCTCTAAATATGTAAGATAGATATTGTGATCTGCACCTGCATAAACAGCCAATGTCTGATCCGGATTAAATGCAACATTCTGTGGAACTTCGCCTGAAATTGTCCGCAATCCCGAACCATTTTGGTTTACAATTAATCCCATGCCACCATCGATAAAGGCAAATATCTTATTACCATTTTGTATCCAAACCGGAAATTGTGCGTTTACATTAGACAGTAATTGAGTAAATGGTAAGGTGGGTCCCAAGTTGCGAATGGTAATATCATCCCCAATATCACGAATATAATCCACTTTAACTATTCTCTGGTAAGATGAAGCAGGTCGTATTTGACTATTAACTCCATTTCCCCAAACATCATTCAATTTTATGCGGTAATAGCGTTCAACATCCTCTGAAATATTTAGGGATTTAGACAAAGTGCCAATCGTAGTGATTTTCGTTTCGCCAATTACTGAAGAGTCTAATATATTTATTTCTTGTACAGTATAATCACTAAAATCCGTTATGTCTGTCTGTGTCCAGTTTAAATTGAAGGATGAATTAGCATATTTTATCGAATCCAATATAACTGCCGATGGCGGCGGATCAACCGGAATGCCCTTGCTATCCCCTATTGTTTCCTGTCCAGTCGTATCAACAACGCCAACCTTGAACCAATTTTCTTTAAGAACGGTGAATCCAGTTGTATCCATTGAATTGGTATCTACATCGTAGAAGATTCTGTACAATCCAAACGTAGAATTCTCATTATCTGAATGATAAAGATTATATTGCTTAAAAGAACCATCATTCGATTTGGTCCATTCTATGGTCATTGTTTTTGGCGGTTTGTCCGCATAAATAATGGAATTGATTTGGACAGGACCAGGTGGATCGGGAATTAATGGATTTGCTGTTACGGTCACCATATTGGATCGATTTGTATCGGCATAGGCATAAAGGCGATAAGAATAAAGATTCTTATTTTGCACAACAGATTTCATTTCAAGAATATCAGTCCAAGTAAAAATTGAATCCCATAATGTAACCACAGAATCCTTCCATTCTCCATTTCCTACTTTTCTATCAATTTTAAATCCGTCAAAATCCCTGCCTTTTCGCTGCCAGTTTAAGGTGATTTTTCCCTCAACACTCGTATCAGCAGATAGACTATCCGGTGTCCATAATGTACGATCACTTCTCGGGTCATAAGGGTTATCCCAAATGCGATTCACATCTTCGCATGCTAAAATCAGAATCAGAAGAATAAAGATTATCCGAATCACTGTAGCAGCCACCGGTTCATTTGTACATATTTGACATGGTAATAAATAATGGGGAATACCAATCCGATAGAAAGAACATCAAAAATGGGTTTCTGCTTATCCATCGATTCGATCTGCTTGTGACGGGTATCTCCCTCAGGAATTTCGGATGAATATTGTTTATACAAATTTTCGGACTCTAAGGATAGATATGCTCTATATCCTAGACTAACACCCAAAACACCCATGACGATATTTCGATTCTTTTTGTATCGATCTCTTTGCTTTTCAATATCAGAGATCAAATGAATCTCTGGATTAATCTGAGTCGTCCGGCGATGACGAATTCTAAATTCCCCTTTATGAATAATATGGTTTCTTGATTCCAAATGATATGAACCTGCAGACAAGTCCTTAAATTCAACTGCCTTTTCTTCTATTAAAAACCGATCTTCACCATCTGAGGAAACGATGACAATCCCTTCAGGAACGGGATCTCCAAATACCAAGTGACCAATTTGCGGTACTCGGTGCTGCAGTTCAATATATAAAATATCTGATTCATCATCAGGCAATTGGTTAACGCGAAAGGACTCGTACCCTTCCTTCATAATGATAATCGGGCGGCTTTCTACCAATACACGATCCAATGCCATGGGCGTTTGACCGCTCAATGTATCACGGCCGACCCTGACCATGGCACCACTGGGTTTTGTTTTGATATACACAAGGTTTTGCCGTTGGTGAACTTCTAATGGAATTCGGGTCGAAAGTAATAATTCTGCTACATTATGCATGCCACGTGTTTTGAGCCCATCTAATGAAATTTCTTTATCATAATTGATAACGTTAATTACCCGACCCGTTTCTGTATCAAAAAGTTGAGCTTCCACTATATATGCGTCTCCGATTTTCACAATATGAGCGTTAGCCAACCATTCCTGCTCTAATAGCATGGATACAATAACGCCACAGCTCAAAGTTGGACAAGATGGAGTCTCATAGCCTGCAATAGATAGTGTTTTACGCATTTCGTCATAATCCAAAACACGTAAGGTATCCATTTTTAACAATTCTATCCTGAATTGGGCACTGAGAGATTTCAGCTCATCTGAATGGATACCTTCACCGGTAAAATCGAGAACAGCGATAGTATGGTCATCCGCAGAAAGGAGTGCGGTGAAAAAGAGGAGTGTGATACAAATTTTGCGCATAAGGATAACGTTAAAAATAACCCTTTAGCGACAGGAATCACAACTGACTAAATCATAGGGATATAAATTAAATTTGAACGAATATTTTATTGGGGTTCGTCTGAACAATCGGCACAATCACAAGTACCATCTCCGATGAGAAGTGTTGCTTCAGTGGACACTTTTTTTATAGAATAAAAGATCTCACCAGAACTGCAAAATATTTGATCATTTTTCACGTCATACCGCTTGGAATATGACCCATCTTCAGCAAAAAGTGTAATTTTGCCCGTACCACTTGAAACATCGGCAATGGCTTTCTTATTTCCCGTTGAATACCACCAGTAGGCAAAACCATCTCGCTCACCATTAATAAAATTTACTTCTTCTTTCTTTTGGCCATCTTCGTACCACCAGACCAATTTTCCGGAAAGGACACCTTTTTTATAGGTTGCTTCTGCATATTTATTTCCATTTTCGTACCACTGTGTTGTAATCCCTGCAGGTTTATCATCATTCCAAAATCGAGTTTCTTTTAAAGTACCAGAATCATACCACCATTCAAATTTTCCGTGCTTTTTTCCATTCATATATTGACCTATAGAATGAATTTCACCATTAGGCCACCAACGTACCAATTCGCCATGGGATGTGTTATTAATCATTTGTACATAAACTTCAGGAGATAAATTAAAATTGTAGAGACTGTCTCCTGTTTGAGCCAAATATGTACCATTAGCAATCACTGAGTCTTTATGCATGATAGGTATGCCTGTCCACGATTGGCCACCATCATTGTAATTCACTGAGATCATATCTCCATTTTCAAAAGTGATGTTATAAAATCTATCCTCACGTCCCTGTAAATAATATGTCCAGACACCTTCTTTGAGTCCCAACTCATATTCTCCCTTCATGCGTCTGCTTCCGTCATAAAAATTGAGATAGGCCTCTCCGGTATAAGATTGACCTGTTTTTGGATCGACGGCCAATCCATCTTTCCCTTCGAGATCTTTTATCGATACGGGCTTAGAACACCCAATGAACATGGATAATATGGTGATTTTTAATACGTGTTTCATTCTGTCTTTATTTTTTTAATTTGGTCTAATGCGGAGAGAGAGGGATTTGAACCCCCGATACCCATAGGATATACCGCATTTCGAGTGCGGCGCATTCAGCCAGACTCTGCCATCTCTCCAAAAATTTGAGCGCGAAATTACGATATTATTTTGTGATAAATATAACGGTAATTCTTAATTTGATTTTGTTCGGCGTTTAACGAAAAACTCTTGAATAATGCTTAGCGATTGTTCCTCCATCACCCCACCTTTAACCGCTACTTTAGTCTTAAATCGGGGATCACCACATAGTTGATATAAAGACCCACAACAACCCGCCTCTTCATCATAGCAACCAAAGACAACCATTCTGAGCCGCGCATTCACGATTGCACCTGCACACATGGGGCATGGTTCTTTAGTGACATATAAGGTGCTATCGGTCAATCGCCAATCGTCTATGGTATTTGCAGCGGCAGTAATTGCAATGACTTCTGCATGGGCGGTTGGGTCATTTAGCTGCTCACGTTGATTGTACCCTCGGCCAATCACTTTTCCATCTTTTACCACGATAGCGCCAACAGGAATTTCTTCAGCAGCAAATGCTTTTCCGGCTTGTACGAGCGCTTGCTTCATCCAATAGGCATGATCTTGCTTCATGGTGTGGTTACTTTTGAAATAATAATTTTTGGAGGCCAGTAATCTGTGCAGCCATTTGTCGACGTCCCTCCAATGTAGTGTCCGTAATGGCGACATCACTAGAATTCAATGAATCCAGTATAACGGTAACTTGAATAATAGTAGAATCAAATTTCCCTTTTGCAAAATAGGATGCAGCGAGTATTACACGAACATCAAGATAATTTAGTAATGAATCATGAGAAAACACCCACCCGGGTTCTAAGGGTTTTACAGTTGAATCTAAAAATGTTCGTCCAAATTGAATTGCTTTAGCATCATTTTTATTGGCGTGGTGTGCAAATGTTAATCCGGCCAAAATTTCAGAATGGATATCCGTTGGGTTCCATGCATCCTGGACCTTTTCAAGTCCCGTATTGAAACGGGCTATACTGCTATCCAATACCATAAGTTTTGCATAGGACCAACCCAATCCATTGTATCCATCTTTCCATTTTGAATCTTTTAAAATGGCATCATTAAACCAGGCATTGCTATTAAGATAGTCTTTTGTTTCATATAGCACCCAACCGTATTCAGCCATATCCTCAGCTGTGGCATAATATTTTTTACGACAAGCATCCAAAGTGATTAACCCAATAATCAACAGGAAAAAAAGTGTTGGTCTTTGAATACGGCGAATCATCGCATTAACATGATTTTTTTCGTTTGACTACGGCCCATATCCGTTAACAAATGAACAAAATAAACACCGGATGAGACAGGCACACCATTTCCATCTTTACCATTCCAGCGAACACGATACCGTCCAATACTCTGCTCTTCGCTCACCAATGTTTTTACATTCCGACCTAAAATATCATAAACAGTAACAGTCACGCGCTGAAATGGTCCATCAACAAATCCAAGATCGTATTCAATGGTTGTTACTGGATTAAATGGGTTTGGATAATTCTGATGGAGAGATGTCTGCCCCGGTACGATTAATGTTTTTGGTCCCATTCGGAAATAGCCCATTTTTTCGGTATAGGCATTCACACGGTTCCCCATGGTGATGGAAGGTAATTCAATCCACCCATTACCAGTAGATCGTCTGTATATTGCCATTTCTTCATCGTCGCCGGGCATAGATATTTCTACGGATTTTTTAAATCGGTATGCATCATTCCCAAGCAAGTAGGATGCACGATCATTAAAATAGGGTTCAAACAATGTTGAATCAAGAATCATAATGGATTGATCGAAGTCCACGGACCCATTTTGTCCAATCACCTGGAATTGTCCATCTGCACTATTACCGGACCATTTACCATACATCTTGGCTAATGTGAGTCCAACCGTTTCCGTGATGGAAGTATCGCCCACCACGCCTGTCGCAGTCACTTCAAAGGCATAATTTCCCTTCGCTTGAAAACTATAATGCCCTACGTAAGTAAATGCGGCCGCTGTGTCCAGTGTCACAGCTTTTGACTGAACTTTCAGTGTAAGGTCCTTCGTTTTACCCACCGAATCTACAAGAAAGATCTCGTAGTAATTGGTGAACGCATTGTTTTGGACAACGTACATGCGGATCTCAGGACGTGGTACACGCTGAACTTTGACGACAAATGTATCTATTGCAGATGTGTCGTCATCAGCGGCCGTAATTTTGAATTTTATTTGATTACTGGTGGTATCCGTAGGATCCCATGGCCCAGAATCTTTCTTAAACCATAATGCATCCGGTTTGAATTTTACCGTATCATTTCTCGCTTTACTGGTATACTCATATCCGGTGGCTTTTTTCTCAAATGTTTTTGATGGTACAACCGTTACATTGTCGTCATATGTCAAAGGAAGAATAGTTAAAGTAAGTGTGGAATCATCTACGTCTGTTAAATAATTGGCAAAGTCGAGATAAAGAGAATCGTTCTCTTTCACCACAGTATCCCGCAATCCGGCCCATACTGGCGGATCATTAATGGGATTAATAAAAAATGTAACTGTATCCTTCCCTTCCAATCCACCAGGATCTGTGGCTGTAAATTCTACAATCATATCTGATGCAGTATAATAATTTGTATCCGCTGATGCTTTATCAGTTTGTGTAATCCATGTATAAAGAGAATCAATTTGACTTAATGAATCAACTTTAATTGGATCCCTAAATTCAGATACATTTGCAGGATAAACGACAAATGCATTGTTTTTTTGAATTATGGTTGAATTTGGAAACTCATCTACCAGATCAGTAATAAATGATTTTTTAAAATCATTACTAAACTCAGATAAAAAACCAAATTTTGCTGTTGGGTATCCAATATGGGCTGGTATTATTGATGCAATACGAAATGAAAATTTTATGGATAACGTATCATTATCTTCATCATAGACGTAACGTGTTAAATTAATGGAGTCACTATTAGCGCCTTCTAAAAAATTCAATTTTGCAATTGATGAAAGATCTAATATTGGTGGATCATTGACAGGCAATACACGAATATTAATATATGATGTATCTGCTAAGTTTAACCCTGTTGGGGATTTGCTATTCTTCCAATTATCATAGATAATTGTCGTAAAAACATATTTTCCTGTATCCAATTTTGTAGGAGTAAAGCTTATCTTTCCACTAGTGGAAACGGATGCAGTTAAATTTGTCACAATAGAAGAATCAATTGGCGTTTGAGTCGTATCCAATTTGATGGTAGTAAGTGCATAAGTGAATTTATCGGAACGTAATGTCAATAAATCTTTATCATTTACCGTTAATAATTGTTCTAAGAGAACATCTTCCTTTGCAATAAGCTCTTCACTGATCGCTTCTACCTCTGGTCTTGCATTATGTCGCAATACATAATCTGATTTAGAATTATCACCATTTGTTAAGGATGTGTTCCCTGCAACATCCACAGCTCTTACTCGTACAAAATAGTTTCGATCGTGGGTTAAGGCAAACGTATCGATAATTACGGAATCCAAAAGTGGAATATAGAGATCGCCAGTTAAATTTCCATGGTGGTGGAAGCTCCTAAATAGTGAGTAATTGGAAATATTATCTCCTCCAGCAGCACCAGTTGTTGTACTTTGATATGCAGCCCATTCATATCTTTGAAGTCCTGAGGCTTTCTCCGTTGTACTACCTGGGTCAACCCAACCCGTATAGGCAAAACTTATTGTATCATTTGTCCAAGTTGTATCTTGATTCACCCTTAAACGCGTTGTCTTACCGTTTAAAGTATATAATGTATCGGTAATAAATGTACCGATTGTTGGTGGAATAGTATCTAAAACAAAAAATGATTCACTTTGTGTTCCTGCTGTTGAATTAAGGGCTCTATCGTAAATCATAGCTCGAACATCAACTGTGTCGCCCTGTAACAAACCGTTTCCTGTCAATGCTGTTGTAATATCTAATTTTTTTCTGTAAAAAGGTATAGATGCACCCACTCCTTCTGTAGAATCCTGAGGGAAAAAAGGATTTGCAGTAACATTTGAATTGATACTTGCCCAACTATTAACCATTTTATTTCTTACACGTGCCTGAATATCAACATATCCTCCATTCGCTAAAGATTTATCTGTAGTGCTAATAGGTGTTAGAACTTCTATACGATCTGTCTTGTTATTTATAAACCAACCAGTTTTGGATTCTACTACCATAGATACATTCGTATCTCCTAAAGTAGTTGCCAGCCCTGTAGTGAATGCTGCAGGTGGTGTATTGTCTACCGTAAATTTTTGAGTATCAGTAAATGTAACTGCTAAATTTCCTGCCACATCATAAGCGGTGAATTCAACTTTGGCCGCACCGTTATTAGCTGTTCCCGTAGGTAACGTGACCTTCCAAGACCATGTAGCATCATTATTGGCTTTTGTAGTTTTGGCCATATCATCAACTGCGGGAGTTGCACTGTTACCATAAGTCACATCTAAAGTTGGCTCTGGGCTAGTGCCGGCTGGTTCACTGATTATTGCTATGAAATCGACTTCATCACCGCCTTTTCCAACTCGAATGGAGTCGTCTTTAACTTTATTCGTGAATCCGTTATATACAGCCTGGATAGTCTTATTATGATAGTTCGCTATTATTGTAGGAACTGTTGCATCAATGATTACATTTGAAAGATCATTACTCTGGGAAATATTTCCTGCTGTATCCTCAGCAGTGGCATATAATTTATAGGTTCCATCTGCCATATTAATTTCCGGTATCCTTGTTGTTGTCGTTTCACCAACTGCAATTGTATCCGAATGTGCTAAAGTTAAAACTGGCGTTGCGTTTTCATGATAGAGATTAAGAGCTGAACCTACTTCCAAGTTTGTGATATCAAAATTTGGTTTTTGCGACCGAGTAATATTGTCCGTATTGCTCATGCCAAAATCTGTTGCGGCAGTCATATCTGGTACGGTGGGCACAGGTGGTGCCACATTATCAACTACAAAGGGTAATAATGCACTCATATTCTGTTCATTACCAGCAGAGTCGATGGCAATAACACCAGCTGTATGCCAACCACTGGCTAAAGGAGTGCTAACTCGGAATGTATCTCTAAGAACTTGAGACATAATTGAATCTCGGCCAGCAACGGCGCCAGCATCGATCACTAACCTTAATGAATCCCTTGTGTTTGATAACCCCGTAAAAATAAAATGAGGTTGGGTCACATTTGTTATATTATCATCATTTTCAAAGCCACTATCATCATCTATAAGTAAATCAGGTGCATTTGGGACATCTGGTGCGTTTAGATCAATTCGAACAAATGTATTTGTAGCATCACTCCCCCAATTACCTGCCACATCTTTTGCAACACCTGTAACTAAATATGTCACCCCATTAGTTAAGGCCGTGGCTGTCAAATCAATTGTATTAGAGGTAGCTTGGCTTTGCGTTAAAATTGAAAGGGTATTATCTGCTAGAGTTACGGCGTCCGTTGCAACCTTTAAATGGATCATATCAGTATTTGTTACATTTGTTAAAGTAAATGTAGGAGTTGCATCATTGGTTAGTTTATCCCAATTGGCGATACCCGTATCTGAACTTGATTTTAATACAATAGTTGGGGTTAAGGGGTCTGTTTGATCCACAATTAACGACGTTGAAGAAACAGTACCAGTGGTTGTGTTTCCGGCCGCGTCCATAAGAATTGCCCTAAAGGTTAGTTCATCCCCATCAGTAAAGTTTGTCAATTCTTCTAACTCTCTTACGGCAGCAGAAGTTGGTGCACCGTTGATTGTAATTGCTTTT
>LSCF01000058.1 GCA_001577025.1 Fidelibacterota bacterium TCS55
TATTTTGGTGTAATCGTGGTCGGTTACCTTTCTTACGCTATATATTCGTATGGATTTGATGAATTTATTTTAGGATATTTCCGAAGTGAAGATGATTATAAGATTAATACTGGCCCGGGCGGATTTAGTTTTTACCCGTATTTTAATTTATTATTAGGACCATTTTTTGGCTCATTAATTTGGATTGCTTATTTACATTTTACAGATTCAAAATATGCAAAATTAGCAGGGCAAATTTTTGCAATCCTGTTGGTGATATTATTGATTTATCTACGAAAAAACTTGTAGAGACGCGATTAATCACGTCTCTACAATAATTGAATCCCATCAATCTTTCCCTGTAATTTTTGTGTATGAATTCTGTTCAGAAATTGAAAATATTGATTCCCATGCTTATGCTGGCCTGTAACGATTCAAATTCAATGGACGACGCCTGTTATTTAATTCCCGAAACCGGACCATGTGAAGCATTAATCACTCGTTATTATTATGATCAGGACGCTAACATATGTTCAAAATTCACGTGGGGCGGATGCCAAGGTGTTGTTCCCTTTGAAACCATGGAAGAATGCAAAAGGAGCTGCGGTGAATAAACCCCTCATCATGGATGGCGCCATGGGGACAGAACTCATGGCATGCGGTGTGAAATTGCCACTGCCTCTTTGGTCGGCCGAATCAAATTTGACTGACCCAGAAATTGTATGTGCTATTCATAAGGGCTATGTCAATGCAGGGGCAGACATTATTGGTACCAATACATTTCGTACCACCGCATGGACATACCGAAAAGCAGGATATTCCCCCAAACGCGCGCAAGAACGGGCGAGGGCGAGTTTAATGAAATCAGTGGGATTAGGGCGGTCTTCCAATCCCAAAATCCTAGCCGGATCCATCACCTCTATAGAAGATTGTTATTCACCGGAGCTATTCCCAGGACGAGGTGCTGCAGAAGACACCTATGGCGAAACGGTGGACTGGTTTAATGAAGCAGGAGTGGATGTGATTCTCTTCGAAACCATGGGCCATTTGGATGAAATCGATATTGCGCTTCAATCGGTGAATGGCCAAAATATTTGGCTAAGTCTTATCGTAAAGGATGATGATTATTTATTATCGGGACACTCATTGGAATCAGTTTATCCAATGGCGAAAGACAAAGTTGATATTCTTATGCTGAACTGCAATACGGTAGCAAAAACGGATTCTGCACTAGAGGGGGTAATTGAAAACTGGGGCGGTGACTGGGGTGTATATCCTAACATGGGATTAACAGAACCGGAACCGGATGGGGAGATAGATGAAAAAGTAGATGATCAATCATTTAATAATATCATTTCCACATATTTAGAAAAGAATCCCAACGTTATTGGCTCATGTTGTGGATCCACACCAAAGCATACAGAAATGATCTATAAATTGGTGAATCCTTAAGGATTAAAACCGTAGTTTCTCGACCATTATTAACCCCATAATATTCAATGTCTACATTAAGAGAGCTCAACATCAATGGTATGGCCAATCCCGATGGATTGGATGTTAATGCCTGTCTTGCTGCCGATGAATGGATCAACCACGATCATCCTGATATTGTCCTGAAAGTAAAAGAATTAACTGATGGACTTGAAAATGATTGGGATAAAGTCCGGGCCATTTTCAATTTTATCCGTGATGAAATTGTTTACAATTTTGCGCCCATCATCGAAAGTGAAGATGACTGGAAAGCATCCTCTGTATTGGCTGAAAAGAATGGTATGTGTCACCAGAAATCCAATCTGCAAGTGGCCCTCTTTCGTGCTGCGGGCATCCCTGCTGCATTGACCTATCAAAAGATTATTGATCATCCCTTGATGCGGACCCGTTATAAAGAAATGATCCCTGATGGCATTTTACCCTATCATGCCTTGGCCGCTGTTCATGTGGATGGACATTGGTATCGAATGGAAGCCACCTTAGACTCAGGATTATGCGAAAGAAGGGGATACTGTTTAACGGAAGTGACAGAGGGAGAGGAGACCATACTCCCGGCCACCAAAGAAAATGGAGATCCTCATTTCGAGATTATTGAGGATCACGGCTATTTTGAATCCTACCCAAAGGCGTTTTTGGATAACATTTTTGGGGATAAAGATCGTTGGAAAGTGTGGCGATCCTTTGTCCGTAAAGAACATTTGTCTATGTAGTTATCATTGTGCGTCAATCATCCTTGATTGACGAATCGAATACTTTTGATATGGCTAGCGACAACCAAGATGGTTGTCGGACAATACATACCTGGAATGGAATTTTAGTAATCCGATTTTATTCAATCTAGATTATTTTCATTTTTTCTTACTTTTATATAACTTCGCCGGAACTTTTTACAACAGTTTTTAGTATTTGAATCGATTATTTATCTAATCAAAAGTGATAACCAAAATTGAGGAGGTCATATACCGGTGATTAAAGTCACGGATTTGTCCAAAAATTACGGCCCTGTTGAAGCGGTAAAATCCATATCCTTTGATATTCAGGATGGTGAGATTGTCGGCTTTCTCGGTGCCAACGGAGCGGGGAAAACCACCACGCTCAAAATGATGACTGGGTATTTGGTCCCCACCGAAGGGACGATTGAAGTCAATGACATGAATATCATTGATCATACCCATGAAATTCAAAAACAGATCGGTTATTTACCCGAACTGAATCCACTCTATACTGAAATGCGTGTTTATGAATATTTAGAATTTCTAGCAGGGATTCGGAAGATTAGCGGACGTGCATTCAAGGATGCACTGGCTCGTGTGGTCGAGCGATGCGGTCTAAATGGAGTCGTTCATAAGACGATTTCCGATTGTTCGAAAGGATATAAACAGCGGATTGGATTGGCTGCAGCCATGATTCATGATCCAAAAATTTTAATTCTGGATGAGCCGGTCACTGGTCTTGATCCGAACCAAATTGTTGAAATTCGTAGTCTTATTAAATCATTGGGCAAAGAAAAACTGGTATTTATGTCCAGTCATATTCTGCAGGAAATCCAAGCGACTGTAGATCGAATCATTATTATCAATCAAGGTGAAATTGTTGCCAATGGTACCAGCGATGAACTCATGAGTAATTTTATGGGGAATATTATTTTGAATATGGAAGTCAAAGGTGCGGCGAAAGAATCGGTGGAGCATATTCAAGCCAAGCTTCCATCCGTGAAATTTATTTCTTTGGACGAAACAAATGACGTTCAATCTATTCAGTTTGAATATGGAAAGGATAAAGATCCTCGTGAAGATCTTTTCAAATATGCAGTAGAAAACAATTGGTCCATATTAAAGATGAATCCTCATACAACTAATTTGGAAGATATTTTCCGAAATCTCACTACAGAGGGAGGGTCCAATGCATAATATTCGCACCGTCTTTCGGAGAGAAATGCAGGGCTATTTCAATAGTCCTATGGCTTACATTTTCCTCGTCATATTTGCTGTGGTGAGCGGATATTTCTTCACCAATACCTTTTTTCTTTTTGGCCAATCGGATCTGAGAGTACTTTTTGATATTGTACCATTGGTTTTTCTCTTTTTTATTCCCGCTGTATCTATGGGATTGATTGCCAGGGAAAACAATATCGGCACTATGGAAACTATATCCACCTTACCATTGAATACCTATGAGTTCGTGGTGGGCAAGTTCTTGGCCGGACTGTGTTTAATCCTTTTGGGACTGGCTGTCACATCAATTCATTTCTTCACATTGATGTCTGTGGGTACCAACGTGGATTATGGTGCAATATTCAGCGGGTATTTAGGGTTGGCGTTGATGGGGGCAACGTATACCGCCATCGGTACATATGCCAGCAGCGTGACAGAAAACCAAGTGGTGGCATTTATCATTGGTGTATTTCTGGTCCTTGTATTTTTCATGTTGGATAAAACATTAGTTTTTGTGCCCCACACTTTGGCGGGGGTACTTCAATTCTTGGCAGTAGATTACCATTTATCCAATATTTCCCGTGGCGTGATTGATTCAAGAAATTTGATCTACTTTTTCTCCATGATTGGTTTTTTCATTTTTCTGACCATCCAAACCCTTGAAGTGCGGAGGTGGAAATAATGAAACAGTTATTGAATAATATTGATCTGAAAAAATCAGTATTTGTACCGGGGATTTTACTTTTCGTCATCCTGTTTTTATTGAACAGCATTTCTCAAAACTGGTTTCACCGTTGGGATTTGACGGATAATGATATGTATTCATTGTCATCTTCCAGTGAATCGGTTGTGAAGCAGGTGGATGATCTGTTGACAATGAAAGTTTATTTTTCTGACGACCTCCCCGGAGAGTATGCCAACAACCGCCGTTACCTTCAGGATATTTTAGAAGAGTATGAAGCGCTGGGAGATGGAAATATTAGATTTGAATTCTTCCGCCCTGAAGATGATGAAGATATTGAGCAGGAAGCGCAGAAAGCAGGCATTATGCCGGTCCAGATGCAGGTGGTTGAAAATGATAAAATGGAAGTAAAGCGCGTACTCATGGGGATGATTATCCAATATGAGGATAAGAAGGAAGTGCTTCCCGTGATTCAGACCACCACTGGTTTGGAGTATGAGATTACATCCAAGATTAAAAAATTGGTGGAGACAAATAAATCCACAGTGGGGATTGCTCAGTTAGAAGGACAGACGGCTCAGTTCCAAAATATCCAAAATCTTTTGGGACAGCGTTATATGGTACAACCTGTGAATTTGAGTGATGCAGTGCCTGCAGAAGTCACCGCACTCCTCATGGGTGGTGTTTCCGATTCCTTAAGTGGAGATGAATATCAGCATCTTTCTGATTATCTCAACCGAGGCGGAAATTTATTTTTAACACAGAATCGAGTTAAAGCGAATTTGCAAATTCAACAGGCATTCCCGATTCAATCGAATATTTTTGATTTGGTGGATGATTATGGTTTTGCAATTGCAGAAAATTTGGTGACGGATAAAATTTGCGGACGGGTAAATGTACAGCAGCAAATGGGGCCCATCCGAATGAATGTGCCTATGGAATATCCGCTATTACCAGTCGTGCGATCCTTTAATAATAATGAACCGATTGTTGCTGGATTGGAGCAGATTCAATTGGTATTCGCCAGTGAGATTAAACAGGACTCTGCCTCTATTGGGAATGTGAATTTTGTTCCACTGCTTTTTTCTTCTGACCAATCAGGGGAAATGCGGGGGCAATTCAATTTGAATCCGGATCCCAATCAAAATCCATTCATTCGCATGTTCAACCAGTCGGACAAGGTACTGAGTGCCCGATCAGAAAAAGTGGATGAAAATGGAGTCCTGAGTCAGGTTATACTGGTAGGTGATTCTGATTTCATGGCAGACCAAGGGGGTGGTCGCTCTCCTGAAAACCATATCTTTATTATGAATTCAGTGGACTATCTTATTGGTGACCGTGATTTGATTGCACTGCGATCACGTGAAATCACTTCTCGTCCATTGGAGGATGTTTCCGATGAGGCCAAGCGAACTTGGAAATGGATTAATATTGTTATGCCTTCATTTTTGATTGTTGGGTTTGGTTTAATCCGGATGCGTAGCCAAAAACGGAGAAGCTCTGTTTTGGAGGAACTTTATGGGTAAGCATATGAAGAGACTCCTCATTGTTTTGGGTGTATTGGTTGTTCTGTTTGGGATCAATCAAATGCAGCAACGTGGCCGTGCATCAAGTAGTGATCAAGTATTTGATCTACAGCGGGATGATGTATTTAGTTTTGATATCACCAAAGGTGAAGAATCGATTTCGCTCCTTTATAATGGCGCAAGTTGGTCCATTGAAGGGAATGACACATTGGTCGTTAAAGAGAACACTATGAATTCTTTTTTTGATAATGTATTGAAAGTAAAACGGACTTCACTGGTATCAAGAAATGAAGCCAAGTGGGAGAAGTTTAATGTAGGTGACACCACCGGAACCCAATTGGTGTTGATGGATCACAATGGGGCATCATTGGGCGAAATTGTCGTCGGACGATCCAATGCAGAATGGTCTTCAAGCAATATTCGCGTAGGAGATGAGTCAGAAGTTTATCAGACCAATAAAAATATATCGTGGCAATTAAATACTTCCCCAACCCATTGGGGAGAAGTACCGCCGCCACCGGAACCCGATTCCACAGCAGTCGATTCACTTTAATTAAAACCCCGCAATCGCGGGGTTTTTTGTATCAATAATAAATAAAAAACCAATATATTGACCACTTGGTCATCGTAGATTTTTTTATATTACAACATTTTTTATTAAAGGATTAAAGTAAGTGTCTACGTGATCGGGTGTTAGTGTGTCTTTGACACGTGAACACATGATCATTCTAACACAATAGAATAGATGAATGAATTAAAATCACAAGATTATCCATATGTTAATCAAGTGAACGATGATCTAAAAATAGGCATCGTGAAAGATATTTTTGCATCGGTGACGGATAAGTATGATTTTTTGAACCGGTTCTTGTCCGGACGGCGTGATGTGGCCTGGCGTAAGCGCACCGTTTCTGAAATGAATTTCTTTAACACACATCGATTCTTGGATGTGGCCACAGGTACCGGCGACCTTGCATTGGATTGCGCCAATACCTATCCGGATGTGAATGTGGCCGGCGTGGATTTTGTCCAGGAAATGCTTGATAAGGGGATTGAAAAAGTTCAATCCCAAAACTTGGATGAAAGGGTGAGTTTAAATTGGGGGGATGCAACCAAACTCCAATATGCAGACAATTCATTTGACGTAACCGCCATGGCATTTGGGATTCGAAATATCCCCGATAAAGAAAAAGCATTATCTGAAATGAAACGTGTAATTATTAAGAATGGTCAAGTGATGGTTTTGGAACTCACCACACCTGAACCGGGTTTTTGGTGGCGCACCTATAGTTTTTATTTGAATGGTGTATTGCCCAAGTTGGCGAAACTATTTACTAAAAATTCTGCAGCCTATGTATACTTGGCGGACTCCATTATGAATTTCCCGACACGAAAAAAATTTGTAGCACTCATGGAGTCAGTTGGATTAAAAAATTGTCGGGTAATTCCGCTCACATTTGGTGTATGCACACTTTATATAGGAACCAAATAATGGATAAAGAAAAAGCATTAGAAAAAATGAACGCATTCAGCGCAAATACAATGGTTGAACATCTTGGGATTGAATTCACTGATTTGAGCCCTGAGCATGTTTGCGGAAAAATGCCCGTTGATCATCGCACTGTCCAGCCCTATGGATTGCTTCACGGTGGAGCATCGGCTGCCCTTGCGGAAACATTGGGCAGTGTGGCTGGCGGTATGCATATTGATCGTGACAATCAATGGATCGTGGGTGTGGAAATCAATTGCAATCATTTGAAGTCCGCCACGGATGGATTTGTTCATGGTAAGGCGACGCCAATCAAGATTGGTAAAAAAATCCATGTATGGAATATTGAGATTAAAAATGATGATGGAGATATGGTTGCGGTGAGTCGTTTGACCTTGGCTGTGATTCATAAAAGGTAGAATATCTTAAAGTATTTATATAAATTATCCTTTATGAACCTTTAATTTTTGAAAATGTGATTTATTTCACATCAGTTAAATGAACGAAAAAGACATATCATGATTTTCACTTAAATTCTAACCCATGATTTAAACCTATAAATTAGGAGAACAATTGAAAAACCATCACTTAAAGGGTATAACCTTTTTAATAATATTTGCCGGTATTTTTATTCTTTCTGGCAACCTATCTACAGCCAAAAATAATCCGGGTATAGTTGATTCACAATTAGCTGAAGGGGCAGAAGAAGGTGGACCCATTAACCGATTGGCTTTTGAATTTTTGCGATTGAAAAGCCCAGTAACCAATACGATTCCAGAGGGGATACAACAACGTTCCTTAAGTTATGCTAAAACATTGCCCGGCAGTAATGAGATGCCTTTACGATTGGAACGATCCAATAGCCATAGTAGCAGTTTAAACTGGACTAATCGCGGACCATACAATGTAGGTGGACGGACCCGTGGCGTAACCTTTGACAGAAATGATGTAAATACGATTATAGCAGGTGGTGTTTCTGGTGGCATATGGCGAACCACAGATGGTGGCCAATCCTGGGCGAAAATGACCAAATCTGATCAACTCCACAGTGTATCATCGATTGTTCAGGATCCCAGAGATGAAATGTCTAATATTTGGTATGCCACCACAGGGGAGTTGTCCGGAAATTCAGCGGGTGCAAGGGGGGCACCATTTCGAGGAGATGGCGTTTATAAATCTACAGACAATGGATTAAATTGGAATTTGATCCCGCCCACTTCAACAAGCACGCCACAGTTATTTGATAATTATTTGAATTATTCCTGGCGGATTAAAGTGCACCCCACTACTGGCCATATTTTTACCGCATCCTTTGGATCCATATATCGGAGTAAAAATGATGGTCGCACTTGGGAAGTTGTATTGGGTCAAGGGTCAGATCGGTATAGTGATTTGGCCATGACCAGTACTGGTTTGATGATTGCCGTGTTGGGGAATGAAGAAACGGACGGACCCATTTTGCGTTCAACCGATGGTGAAACATGGACATCCATTGCGCCTAATAATTTCCCTGCAACCTTTAATAGAATGGTACCCGATATTTCGGAATCGAACGATTCTATTGCCTATTTTATAGGCAATGATTCTGATAATCATTTCTTATGGAAATACCATTACCAATCTGGAGATGGCTCCAACGCTGGCGGAGAATGGACGGATTTGAGTGCCAATATTCCAAATGATTTTAATTCTCAAGGCGGTTACGACCTTTATGTGCGAATTAGCCCTTACAATGAAAAATTGGTTTACTTGGGCGGCACCAATTTATACTATTCTCCCAATGGATGGGAATCCACTGCAGGTCGATTAAAAATCGGTGGTTATGGTTGGGATGCCCACCACCCGGACCAGCATGATGTAATCTTTTTCCCCAATGATTCATTAAAAGTATTATCTGCCAGTGATGGGGGCCTCCATACGATGGAAGCACCTACCCAAAGCGGGCGCCAGTGGAATTCTTTGAATAATGGATATACCACTACTCAGTTTTATACCATAGCCATCGATCCATCGGGAACATATCCTGACCTGATAATGGGCGGTACACAGGATAATGGTACTTTGGAGTCATTGGTATCCAGCGGCACGAGTCCATGGGAACAAGTATTCGGTGGTGATGGCGCCTACTGCTCTGTAATCAATATGGGTAAGGCTTATGTGGTTTCTTCGCAGAGAGGTTATACTCTGATGCTTGATTGGTCCAACCCGTTTGGATGGTCTTATGGCAATGGGCAAGGGAAATATAATAACTATTCATGGGCATATTTAATGCCGCCGGATTTTGATCGAGAAGAGGAAGCATTATTCATTAGTCCTGTCTATTCTGATCCTTTGAATGATCATATTCTTTATTATGCCGGTGGTAAACACATTTATCGCAATAATGATGTTTACCTAAATGAAGAAAATTATGAACAACCCAGTGGCGGTGGCGGTTACGAAAGTAAAAACTGGGTGAAATTGCAGCGCACATCCGCCATTGGCAGCATTTCTGCTTTTGGGGGGAGTATGAATAATCCGCCCCATCGGTTGTATTATGGCTCATCTTCTGGCTATGTCTATCGATTGGATAATGCACATGAAAGTGATAACGCTGTAGAGATTAAAAACAATATTAGTACATCCGGTTATGTGAGCGGCATCTCTGTCGATCCTTACAATGGAGATAAGGTGATGGTGTCTTATTCTAATTATGAAGTAAGGAGTATTTATTATTCTGAAAATGGTGGTGATTCATGGACGGATGTGAGTGGTAATTTAGAAGAAAATGTAAGCGGATATGGTTCAGGACCTTCCGTTCGGGATGTATATATTTATCCATTGAAAACAGGGTATAAATATTTTGCGGCTACCAGTACGGGCCTGTATTCTACCGATCAATTGGATGGTACCAGCACGGTTTGGGCGCAAGAAGGCGCATCCACCATCGGTAATGTGGTTGTGGATATGATTGATGGCCGTCCTGCCGATGGATACGTGGCCATTGCTACCCATGGGAACGGCATGTATTCAGCGAATTTTGGTGGTGATGTGTTGTCCGTGGATGATCCTGATTTGCCAACGTCTTTTGAATTGGCAGAGAACTATCCGAACCCATTTAATCCATCGACACAAATTCCTTTTACCTTAAATAAAGGCGGTATCGTTACCTTAAAAGTATTTGATATAGCCGGTCGTGAAGTGGCCACTTTGTTCCATGGTGAAAAGTCAGCGGGTGCGCATCATGTCACTTGGAATGGTAAAGATGGATTCGGGAATCAAATGCCTACAGGCATGTATATCTATCGGATTGAATCCAATGGGTTGGTTCAATCGAAAAAGATGCAGTTGCTGAAGTAGATAACTAAGATCTAAGGTAGGAGGCGCCGTTTACATCCACAATGGCGCCGGTGAGAAAATCATTCCCAT
>LSCF01000059.1 GCA_001577025.1 Fidelibacterota bacterium TCS55
TATTTGTATTTAAAACTGCGTCGGACAGATCGAGCTCTGAACCAGACAACAGGTAGCCCAACCAATTTCTCAGATCATAGAAACCATCAGGATTCTTGCCATGACCATGCATATCGAAGAATAATCCGGAGCCAAAGTCCGTCTCAATCTTCTTTTTTGCAGCATCAATATAATGGTGATACTCTTGCCAAGCCCTCAAAGCATACTTATCCTCTTGAGCCGCTTCCACGCTGTCCCTGTTTGCATCCAATTTCGTTCGTTTTAGCCGGCACAGTATCACATCGGGTCTCCTTCCTCCAAACCGAGCTATCATGGTATCCATGAGCGTTTTCGTTAATTCATAAGTATTATCATCTGTCACCATTGTACCATAAGTTCGGTCAGGAATCTCATCAGGGATCAATCGTCCACCATGAGGGGCGGATAAAATAATTGGTAAATCTCCAGCCCAATACTCAATGTAATTCTCTCGCCCATAATAGACCGAATCAGGATAATAGGGGGCATCATGCCCGAGAGATGGAAATGTATCTTGATTTACAGGTGTGGTATCTGCAGGAACAATTTCATCTGGCTCTTTCTCCCCATCTTCACATCCCAGAATAATGGAGCCAATTGTAATGAGGCCAACGAATAATATTTTATAACGATCCATGTTCTATGCAAATATACTCACGAATGTGAAAACGACGAAAATCCCAATAATATTTAAAATGAGTCCTGCACGGAGCATTAGCTTTTGTTTTATGTACCCAGTGCCATACACTAAGGCATTAGGGGGTGTTGCTACGGGAAGCATAAATGCACAAGTGGCAGCTATACCAATACCAAAAACTAGCGCATACGTCATGGCAGGATTAAATTGATCTGACAACGCCATCATCACCGGAATCAGAATGGCAGCAGATCCTGTATTGGAAGCCAATTCAGTAAGAAATATCATAAATCCTATACAGACAATTATGATTAGGTATTCAGGCGCTCCTGTGATTGAATCGAGTATAGATGTTGCGATCCATTTTGTTGTCCCCGTTTGGCTTAGCACGGCTGATAAACAGAGTCCTCCACCAAACAATAATAAAATTCCCCATTGAATTCGATCTTCCAGTTCCTTCCAGGATATGAGACCTAGAGCAGGTGCCAGTGCCGTAATTAAAATAGCTATCATTCGATCAAACTGTACAACGCCAAGCCATTGATTAAATTGGCTGGAAAAAATCCAACATACAACCGTAAATAAAAATATGCCTACGCTACCTTTTGCTTCTGGGGACCATTCCATCTTCTCTCCAGAAGATTGTAGATGATTCAATTTAGCATTTGTTTCGGGCTGTATGACCAATCGTAAAGTAAGAATGACAAAAGGAAACATAATTAAGGTGGTAGGGAACCCAACTTTGAACCATGTAAACCAATCTAAATCTAAAGCTGCAACCGCAATCCCATTTGGCGGTGAACCCGTTATAGTGGCAAGTCCACCAATATTTGCTGCATAGGCAGTCCCAAGCACAATGAATGTGCGCATCCTCGGGAATTGTCGATCTACTAATGCCAACGAAATGGGAAGCATCATCGCTGTGGTAGCGGTATTACTCATCCACATAGATAAAGTTGTCACCACTGCAAAGAATCCAATTGTGGACACCCAAAGTCTTCCTTTACCTAAATTAATTACAAAATGAGCAAGCCAACGATCTATTCCATATTTGTTTAGAAGTGCTGCGAGGGTAAATCCTCCCATGAAAAGAAAAATGATTGTGCTTGAAAAAGGGGCCATGGCTGCTTTTGGTTCTAAAACGCCCGAAAAATATGCCAATACTGGCACCATTAATGCGGTTACTGGAAGCGGTATGATCTCTGTCATCCATAGTCCCGCGCAAATTAAAAGTATAAATAATCCCTTTTGGGTTATCTCTACATCTAAAATGAAATTACTAAATGCATAGCTCACTATTCCCCATAGGAGAATAGTGACTAGCTTCTTTGGTAGTGGCAGTTTTTTCAAATTTATTTTGCTTTCACTGAATCCCAGATTTTCTGTAGTTGAATTAACCGATCTTTATGGGTATCCGTCGGTGGAAAGAATGATCCCTGCCTGACACCGCCGCCCTGGAGCTCACCAGCCAATCGCATTAATCCAGATCTTACAGAGTTGACCTTTTTTTGATGATCTTTAATAGCTACCAACTTTGGATCTTCTTTATCAAAAGATTCTTCCATCTTTTTAATATCCTCCAGCAGTTCATTATTTGCGCTGTATGCCTGTCGATGCAAAGCATGAACTTTAAGTAAAAACTTTTCCCTTTGGCGGTAATCACCAGTACGTAAATCTAACTTTGGATCCGCTAAAACTTTTACTTTTTGTGTTTGGGATTGTCCACCTACAGTAATTGTTACCGTATAATTTCCAGGCGAAACGTGGGGGGCCTGTGGGTCTAGGTCGTGGGGTGGTATAGGTAGAAGCTCTGACTTATCCGGTTTGGTTAGTCCTTCTCTTTGCCTATCATTACGCGTGAATGGCGGCGGCGGGTGTTTTAGATTCCAAACATATCTATTAATTGCACCTGAGGTGAAAGCGATATTTTCAGTTCTAATCACTTTATCCCTTTGCCGAATGGTTACTAACGCAGAATCTCTAAAAGAATTACTCACAAAATGGATCAAGGCACCATATTCAGGATTGGGGCCCGCCCATTCTTCCTGCCCTCTATATGAGGTATCTTTCCAATAATGAAATAATGTGGCAGGTCTCACAGAAAATATATGAAGATCTTTATTTGCTGATTCATGCCACTCCGCAATAGGAGTTGTATCATCCAGAACCCAAAAACTTCTCCCATGAGTCCCTAAAATTAGATCTTTTTCTCTGGGATGAATAACCATATCATCATAGAGAGTCGTTGGCAAATTAGATTTGAATTGTACCCAATCACCTCCGCTATTAATGGAAACATATATATGGTGCTCAGTACCAATGAAAAGAACATTCGGATTATCCGGGTGCTCAAGAACAACATTGATTGATCCCGAGGGCAACCCTGCAGATAAATTCTTCCAAGTTTTGCCGTAGTCATCAGTTCGATATATATATGGTGCCCAATCCCCTTCTCTATGACGGTCAAAAGTAACATATGCAGTTCCGCGGCCCTGCTTGGATGCTTTTACCCTACTTACATAAGATCCACTTGGTAGATCGTAAATATTTCTACTGACTTCAGTCCAATTTTTCCCGCCGTCTTTTGATACTTGAACATTTCCATCATCAGTACCAACCCAAATAATATTGTGCCATAAGGATGACTCATCCATAGAGATAATTTCTCCATAACTAGATGTGCCATCATTTTTTGATATCTTTGTTTCAGCACCAGAGAGCCCCATAATTGATAGTTCGTCTCTATCAATATTCTTTGACAAATCTTTTGTTCTCTCCCAAGAGTTTCCACCATCATTACTAATAAAGAGGCGGTTACCTCCTAAAAAGACACGATTTGGGCTATGTTTTGAGACCATTAGGGGCGTTACCCAATCAAAACGGTATCTTTCCTTTGGGTCAGGCGAAAACGGCCTTAAACCCTGCATATTTCCTGTTTTTCGATCAAATCTAATCATATTACCATTCTGTGAGGCATTGTATACAATAGAAGAATTTGGATGAGGCTGCTGGTACATCCCGTCTCCAAACCCTACCTGTATCCAATCATCTCCAAGTATACCCAGCCAATGGCGCGTAGAACTTGGCCCCATCCAGGAATGATTATCCTGCATTCCACCGTAAATATTGTAAGGCACCTCCATATCAACACCCATACCATAAAATTGACCAATGGGAATATTGTTTAGGCGATTGTATGTTTTACCGTAGTCCCAACTTTCGTGTAGACCTGCGTCACCAGCTAAATAAAAATGGTTAGAGTTCTCTGGGTCAATCCATAAAGAATGATGATCGCTATGTACGCCAACATCATATGTAGGACGCGTAGGCATTTGGTAAAATGTTTTACCCTTGTCTTCAGTTCTATAAAACTCAACAGCTAACATGTATACTATATCATCGTCTGAAGGGTCAACGAATATATGACTATAGTACATGGGCCTTGGATTAAGGCTATTCATCCGTACCCAAGACCTGCCACCGTTTCCACTTCGGTAAAAACCACTAGAATCGGCATGTTGGACGGTAGCATAGATAACATTTGATCGAGTTCTAGATGCGGCTAAACCAATACGACCTTTATCTCCTGACGGAAGACCATTTTCAACCTTTTGCCAAGATGAGCCTCCATTAGTAGTTTTATAAATTCCGCTTCCGGGGCCTCCCCCATTGAATCCCCATACCTTTCGCATTCTTTGGTACGCTGCTGCATAGATAATATTGGGGTTGTTATTATCTACAGCTAAGTCTATAACACCTGGATTATCATCAATAAATAAAACGTTTTTCCAAGTTCTACCCCCATTTGTTGTTTTATATACGCCTCGCTCTTTTGACGAATCCCATAGATTCCCGAGAGCTGCAACGTAAACGATATTTTCATTATCAGGATGAATAATTACTTTTCCAATGTGGTGAGTTTTTTCCAAGCCGATTGACACCCAACTCTCCCCCTGATCGGTTGATTTATACACACCATTACCCCATGACGTACTTTGGCGATTTTGTTGCTCCCCCGTCCCGGCATAAATCACATCTGGATTGGTTTTGGATATAGCCAAATCTCCAAATGTGGATACGGCCTCATGATCAAACACGGGTTTCCAGATAGTCCCTTTACTTGTAGACTTCCAGATACCACCTGAAGCAGAAGCCACAAATATAATTTCGGGTGAATCTGGAACGACCTCCACATCATGTATTCTACCACCAGCAATAGCAGGACCAATATTTCTAAAGTTTAACTGATCCAGGTGTTCTGATGATAAGGATTGAGAAAATATACCAATAACGGAACTAAAGAAAATGAGATGTTTTTTCATAAGATCGCCCTTGTATGCTTTATAGAAAATAAAAAGCCTCCAGAAAAAGGAGGCTTTTTATTTTTATTTAAGTTCTTAAAGAATTCGCTAATGCTTTTTCTTTATCTGTTGACCTCTGTCTTTGAAAAAAGACCTGGATCATCATCTGGTGCGTTCTGATTAGACAGTAACTCAGAAAGTGCGTAAGGTAAACGCTCTACATGCTGAGAACCACCTGGATTCAATGGGAAAGCTGGAATTAAATCAGTTTCACCGGCGCCACGCAATCTTCTATGATCATCAAATGGCATAAAAGAACCAAATCCAGAAACATAACGCTCTTCAATAATCTCACGCAGTAGTGCTTTATCTTTGCTTACACTATCCCCATTTTCCATACCGCCTGCTTCAAAGTCAGCATCAACATAAGCATCATATGTGTAGTTATCTGCATCATCAAATTCAGCATTCAACCTACCACCGCTAGCCAACCATGCACGGTAGGTATTAAGCGCAGCTAAGCCAGAAGCAAAAGAAGTTCTAGCAGACGCTTCTGCTTTTATAAGCTGGTTCTCTGCGTATGTCACTATTGGTTGCGGCTCGAACTGAGCTGCAACACCTTTATTTCCTGAACCTGAAGTCTCATCAATCACATAATAATTGTGTCTAGCAAGCTCATTTGTTTTAGCGTTGCCTCTATAATCAGCGCTAGTAGGATCTAACATACTGAGCAAATAACTTCCTGCATTTCCAAGATCACCAGTACGGGATCCTGCAAGAATGGTGTAGAAGAGGTTCTTATCACCAGAGCTAATCGCTGCATCACCTCTTGGGGTATGTAGCATATCACCTGCAGAGGACGAAATACCATTGTTTGCAGCAGCCAATGCACCGGCGTAATCCTTATTTGCCATAGCATAGCGAGCCTTAAGAGTGTAGGCAGCCGCAATCCACTTATCTTTATCACCGTTAAAATAGACATCAAATGATTCTTTTTTCGATGTAGCACCACCTAAGTCACTTATGGCTTCATCCAATAACGATGAAAGGGCAGCTAATACACTCTTTTGAGAATCAAAGACTGGGTCCTCATATTCCGTATCATTATTGGCTTGAGAGTAAGGAACGTCACCCATAATCAATGCGAGTGTACCAATAGCATTTGCCTCGACTACTTTAGCTATACCAACCATTAATTTATCGTCTGGAACTGCAGCTCTGATGTGTCGTGCATTAGTGAGCACACCGGAGTAGGCAGAAAACCATTCTCCATTCGATTCGAAGGTTGATAGAGAATAACCATAGATATTTGAGTAGAGTGAAGTAAATCCGACCAATTGGCCTGAATACATTCCCGATATACGGTTTAAATGTGATACCTGCACTACGGTATTTGCAAGTTGCGCACCATTCAAAAATAGTTTTGCATCTACATCTGAAAGCGTTATTTCATTTGGATTATCATTCAATGATTTATCAATCTCACAACCAGTGATCATCAATCCAATAGCAGTTATCGGAACGAGTAATTTTCTCATCATTAATCCTTTTTTACTGTTTTTCATTTTATTACCCTTCCCTTAGAAGTTCGCCGTGAAGGAGAACAAAAATGATTTAGTTGATGGATTAGCAAAATAATCCAAACCTGAACCAGTTTGGATTCCTCCAACGTTTACACCTGGATCAACGCCAACAAGTTCTTTGTACCAGGCAAAAAGATTCCTGGCCGTACCCGTAAATGTTAGCGACTGAAGACCAGTCATATTCGTGAGGGCATCAGAACGATAATCATAGGCTAATGACAATTCTCTGATCCGGGAAAAGGTTGCATCCTTGATCGAGAAATTGTAGACCTGCTGATCTCCGAATCCACCGCCAATACCATGTCGGAACCATGTCTCATCTAAAACTACATTTCCACCACCAAAATCCTTGACTTCACCTCTTAGAGTAGTTCCTGCAGGAATGACCTTACCGTCATAGTTTTTTAGATCCTCTGTAAGAGTTACTTCTAAATCTGTATCAGCTGTAGTACCGAATCTTCTAAGTACCCATTGTGTACGCGGTGAATAATCACCACCCTGTGAATGCTCAAATAAAACATTAAGGCTTAGTGCGCCCATTCTCGCATTCAAACCAAGGGTTCCTCTCCAATCTGGATTTGGATCACCAAGCACTATGGATTGAGATGTGATTTGTGGAAAACCGTTCGCATTGAGGTCAAGGCTTCCGTCCTCTTTTGTTTTGGAGCCGGTTCCCCAAAGCACACCGATTGGATAACCTTCTCTGGCAACAGAATTCACGGAGCCAGATCCAAGATAAAGCACATCTGTACCTGCAAGGTCTTTTACCATGTTTTCATTCTTTGACCAGTTAAAGGTAAGCTCAACAGCTCTTTTATTTTGGTTCATCACATTCCATGAACCATCAATCTCTAAACCTTTGTTGGTCATTTTTGCTGCATTACTGTATTGAGAACTAAAACCAGAGGATGGAGATAATGCTCTACTGATTAACATATCGTCAACAGTATTATTATAGCTTGTAAAGCTAAATGATAACTTGTCATCCATCATCCTGAGGTCAACACCAAATTCTGTTTCTGTTTTAACTTCAGGTTTTAATTGATCATTACCTTTGTTGTTGTCAACTCTATATCCTCCGCCCCACTGACCAACACTCAATGGATCACTATATGAAGAATAGCCAAAACCACTTTCCGCTAAAGTTTCAAATGCATGGGCAGATGGACGAACACCCACTTTACCATATGCTACTCTTAACTTGGCAAAACTAACTAACCCACCGCTAAGTCCGTTCGCCATATCACTAAACTGATATGCAACATCGAACGCTGGGTAATTGTATGCATCACTGATAGTAGAGTGTGTTTCTCTAGCTAAAGAAAGATTCATAAAAATTTGATCAAATACATCTAAAGAGAATAAACCGTACGCTCTTATGGATCTGATAAATAAACGGCTATTGCCAATGCTTGAAGCTTCCGCAGCCGTATTTACGCTAGTTGTAACTTTATCAGTAGGCACTAAAAATCCATCAACCTCTGAAGTACCCCTACTGTAAGTACGATCATAAAGATTCCAACCTCCAGTAGCCACTAGAGACATATCACTACCAAACTCAAAATTTTGACGGGCAATCACGTCATAATTGGTTTCACGATTTGTCAGCCTATTGATGTTGAGTGACCCAGAATTTCTAGCAGAACCAGCAGTACCTATAGGATAAAAACCTTCACGGTTGTCGGTGTACTGATCTAAACCGCCCCTCAAGATTACTTCTGTACCCTCATAAGGTTTAATCGTCATCTCGTTACTAAAAATCCACCGATTAACTCTAGAGTAATCTTTTTGCTCATTCACAGTCCAGCCAGGATTATTATAGATTGGGTTTGTGCTGGAGCCGCCTAGGTATCTCCTGTAGGCACGATGACGGCCTGTGTATTCAGTTCCGCCACTCCAATATGAACCTTTATAATAGGTGTTATCAAAGTCAGGTGCTGTTCTGAGTAATCCTAATAAAAGTCCAGATACATTGGAACCTCTTTGCGTACCATTTCTGGAAACATAGGTATAACTTGCCTTGGACGACATGGAAACTCTGTCTGATAATTTAAATTTTGTGTTCAACCTTACGTTATCACGATCATAGTAAGAATTACGGATAATTCCGTCTTGTCTTAGTCTTCCGTAACTAAACAGGTAAGTCTTCATTGCATCTCCACCGGAAACTTGAAAATCATCTTGAACGTAGGTTCCAGTTTGAAACGCTTGATCGAAATTTTTATCTACGAAAGTATCCTTTGAATTTTTCTTGGTAATTGTGTACTGGGTAAAGGTTCCATCTTCAGAAACAAAGTATGGTTTATCCTTATTATATTCATCTTGACCGCCAGAACGATCTGCAATCTTATCACCCCAGGATTCTGCTTTTGTACCCCAACTACCATTACGTCCCTGACCATAAGTGGTTTGCATTGGAAGTCTTTCATGGATTTCATCAAACGAATGAGTACGCTTGTAGGACATTTTCATTGAACCTGCGGCACCATCTTTTGTCCTAATCACAATAACACCGTTGGCAGCTCTGGAACCCCAAAGCGCAGCAGCTGATGCTCCCTTAAGTACTTCTACTGATTTTATATCATTTGCATTCAAATCATTCATTCTTGACTGCTGGGAAGAACCACCAAATCGAGATGAACCCGAATAGTTTTGGGAGTTGTTGATGGGCATTCCATCCACAATAATGAGAGGCTGACTTGAGCCAGAAATGGTGTTATAGCCACGAATTTTGATGGATGTTCCAGCACCGGCGTCACCACTAACAGAATTCACAATTACACTGGAAGCTTTTCCAGCTAAGGAATTAGCCAGAGTTGCTTCACCAGAACGCGTCATATCTGCTGGGGTAACAGATACACTAGTGGATCCCTGCTTATCACGATTCGTTTCAAAACCAAGTGCAGTAACACTAACAGCTTTTAAACCAATTGCGTCGATGGTTAGAGAAAAGTTTTGAGTTGTGTTTCCACTCTCAGGAACTGCCACTTGAGCAGATTGGCTTTGATGACCAATATAACTTGCAGTTAAAGTGACTGTTTGACCTCCTACAGTACCGGCAGGTACATTAATCACATATGTACCATCAGAACCGGCTGCAGCACCAATTGATGTACCCTCTACAACGACATTGGCACCTGCCAATGCATTCCCACTATCATCTGTTACTGTACCAGTCACAGAGGATTGGGCACTTAATACGCCCATTAGGATCGATGCAAAAATGATACTCTTTAATATTGATTTCATTTGATTGCTCTCCAATATTGCTTTTTTATCCTTTAAGAAAATTTTAATCTATAACAAATAACACCTTTTCTATTGTTAGAAAAGATGTACAATCTGCTGCGCGATGATAATTCTATAAAATGATACAATGCAATTAAAAAATAATAAATAATTTTACAAAAAATTAATTTTTAGATTTTATTTCTTTTATGTATTTGTAAACAGTTGGCCGTGTCACTGACAAGGCTTCACCAATAATTGCAACTGCACCTCTTTTATTTAAATGACCACCCCT
>LSCF01000006.1 GCA_001577025.1 Fidelibacterota bacterium TCS55
ACAGAACCACATCGGGAAAGGCAATCATTATGACCAATCCAGCCACGATATAAGACAGCGAACACGGTAGAACCTGTCCAGTCAGTTCGTAGACGAATTTGTACAAGGGCGCGCTGTGCAGAACGTTGTCATCCAACAACACGCAACTCAACGGTCCACTTCCCCCATGTTGATGTCCAGGCTTCCCAAGGTCACAATCATATCCGCCAGCTTCCAGCCAACCAACAGGTGCTCGGTGACCGTAAGATTAATCAAAGATGGAGACCTTATCTTACAACGGTAGGGACTCACCCCGCCGTCGCTCAGGATATAAAAGGCCAACTCCCCTTTAGACGCTTCGACCGAATCATTGATATTCCGAAACTCCCTATCCTTTGCCGTGATCTCAGTTTCAAGGCCATCCATTTTCTGAACTGGTTGAATTAGGCAAAAAGAAGCGAATTCCAGTCGTAGCGGACTTAGGCAGCGGTGCTCTGGTAGATGTATCCGAAAAAGGTGTACCGAGAGATATGCTCGTCCAGGATGTGGTGAAATCCGGTGTGGGATTGGTGACGTTCTCCGGTGACAAACTCTTAGGCGGTCCACAAGCGGGACTCATCGTCGGTAAAAAGACGCTAGTGAATCGCTTGAAGAAAAACCCTATTGCTCGAGCCGTCCGTTGTGATAAGTGGAGTTTGGTCTTTTTAGAGGAATCATTGCGCTCATTTAAAGACCATGCTCCATCCAAAGATAATTTGACCATCGCCCTCATGACCGCTTCCAGAAAATCCCTGACGAAAAGAGGCGAAACCATCCTTTCACATTTGCCGAAGAAGACGGTAGATACATTGGGCATTTCTCTCGTGGAATCTGAAGTAGAAGCGGGGAGCGGATCTTTACCGGAAGAAAAGCTAGAAAGCATGGCATTTCAGTTTAAACCCAAGGGGATGCGGTCATCCAAACTGGCGGCATTATTTCGAAACGGTGAGCATCCTGTAGTGGGTTACATCCACGGGAATACCTTTTACATTGATTTAAAAGCGGTCATTCCGGGACAAGAAAAAGATTTGGCAGGGGCAATCAGTGCGATTTAACCACAAAGAGAATCATGCAAATAGTTGTCGGTACAGCCGGTCATATTGACCACGGGAAGACGGCCTTGGTCAAGGCCCTCACAGGCACGGATACGGATCGCCTCGCTGAAGAAAAAGCCCGGGGCATGACCATCGATCTGGGGTTTGCCTACCTAGATCAATCCATCACCATTATTGACGTCCCCGGACACGAAAAATTTATCCGAAACATGGTGGCCGGCGTCTCCACCATCCACATTGCCCTGATGGTCATCGCTGCCGATGACGGTATTATGCCCCAAACCAAAGAGCATCTCCATATTCTCAAACTCTTGGGCGTGGAACATGGCATTATCGCTCTCACCAAAACGGATATTCCCGACGACAATGATTGGATCGATTTGGTGGAACTGGAAATTCAAGAGTTGGTTTCAGACACATTTCTCAAGGATGCACCTATCATTCGCACCTCTACGGAAACGGGGGAAGGGATCGATCAATTAAAGTCCACTATTTTAGACCAATCGAAAACCATAGAAGGGGGATTGGATCGGGGGTTTTTCCATTTACCGGTGGATCGTGTATTCTCAAAAACAGGCTTCGGCTCTGTCGTGACCGGTACTGTTTTATCCGGAAAAATCAAAAGAGGGTCAGCATTAGAAATTATTCCCGGAAATCAACAGGCAAAAGTGAGGGGATTGCAGACTCACGGTGCAGAAACGAATTCAGTCAAAATGGGTGACAGAGCTGCCATTAATTTAGCCGGACTGGAATTAGACGAATTGCATCGAGGGACAGTCATTGCTGATCCGAATCGAGTCAAAGCAACGGAGAAACTCATTGCCCATGTGACCATGGTTCCCGACACAAAATGGACATTGAAGAATCGACAACGCGTCCACCTCCATTTGGGTACTGCTGAGGTGATGGCCAAAGTTGTCTTGAAGGCGCCAATAGAAGCGAACCAATCGGGGAATGTAATATTTCTCCTGGAAAAACCGGTGGCAGCACTCATGGATGAACGGTTCATTATCCGAAGTTTTTCACCCATGGAAACTATCGGTGGATGTGTGGTATTGGATCCCAACCCAACTCAATTCAGAAAAGCACTTCGATCATGGGCAGACAAATTAGATAAAAACCCTTCAAAACGGTTTCTTCAGTTTATATCCGAATGTTGGAAGTCTCCTCAGTCCTTGGGGAATTGGTCCCGCCAGTTTCACGCCCATGAATCCCAAATTAAAGATTGGGTGAAATCATTAAATATTCGAAATGAAAAAGGACTTCTATTTACGGATGATTCCTTCGAAAAATCTTCGGCTTTGATTCGGAAGCATTTGACCACATTTCACGAAGAAAATCCATATAAAAAATCATTGTCGAAAGATCGCCTGCAGGACAACACAGGTTTCAGTGGAAATTGGTTATCCTTTATTTTAGAATCTATGGGTGATGAATGCATCACAGTTGAAGGGGGATATGCCCTAAAAAGCCATTCAGTGGTTTTATCCGACACTGATGCAGCTTTGGCAAGGGACATAGAAGCGACGGTGAAAAGGGCCCAATTTGATTTGCCCAGTGCCAAAACCATCCATCCTGAGAATGAGAAAAAAGGGCTAGAAGTGCTTCACATCTTGAAAGATGAAGAAAAAGTGCTGGATGTGGCCCGGGGAATGTGGATTCACGTAGAAGTATTGAATAAATTGAAGGATGATTTATCAGCATATTTTGCATCCAATGATGCCATGAAAGTGGCGGACTTCAAATCCATGACCGGCACCAGCCGGAAAACGGCTATCCCATTACTGGAATATTGTGACAAGCACGGCATGACAGAACGGAATGGTGATGTACGCACAAAAGGAGAACACTGTGGCTAAAGAACAGGGCACACCTTTAATGCGTCAATATAACGAGGTGAAGGCGGAGTATAGCGACGCCATCGTCCTCTTTCGTATGGGTGACTTCTATGAAACGTTCAGCGAGGATGCCAAAACCACCGCCAAAATTTTAGGGATCGTTCTCACCAAACGCGCCAACGGTGCGGCAGCAGATGTGCCCTTGGCAGGATTCCCTTATCACGCTCTCGACAATTATTTACATAAATTGGTGAACGCGGGCCATCGGGTGGCCATTTGCGAACAGGTAGAAGATCCAAAATTGGCCAAGGGTATTGTGAAACGGGAAGTGATTGAAGTGGTCACCCCCGGCACCATTACCGCTGAACAGGCCCTGGATCAAAAAGCGAATCAATATTTAGCATCTCTCCATTTTGGAAAAAGCAAAGTGGGGTATGCAGTCTTAGATCAATCCACCGGTGAATTCTTTTTAGGTGAATGCGCGGCGGAACGATTAACGGAAGCACTGCGGAAATTCTCTCCCAGAGAAATACTGGTGGGCGAATCGGTAGTCTATTCCACTGCAACATGGTATCGAGAGCTCAAACCATTTATCACCAAAGTGGAAGACTGGATTTTAAACTACGATCAGGCCTATCGATCTTTAGTTGAGCATTTTAAAGTGAAGTCACTAAAAGGATTTGGCTGCGAAGACCTAACGGAAGGTATCACCGCCGCCGGGACCATTTTCCACCACATGACCCAATCTTTAAGCGGGAATCTAGATCATATTTCGGTCATTCACCCTGTCTTAGATGAAGATGTCATGGGGTTGGACGGATTTACCGTCCGGAATTTAGAAATATTCAAAAGTCTCGCCACTCAAGGTACCCACGGTACACTCATTGATGTGATGGATGAAACAGTCACTGCGGGCGGGGGACGTATGCTGAAACAATGGCTGAACCGTCCTTTAACTGATCAGAAACGCCTCGGTAACCGTTTGGATGTGGTAGAGGCATTCTATGAACAGAACCGTGCTTTAGAGGATACGCGGGATCACTTGAAGCAGATATCCGATATTGAACGGATCGTGGGCCGTGTGAACAATGGAAAAGTATCGCCGAAAGAAATTAATGGTCTGAAATTAAGCCTTGAACAAATCCCGGTAGTGAAGTCGGTGTTAAAAGGATCTGGGGATAAATCACTGAAAGCCTTTATCAAAAGATTCGGCGATACGAATGGGGTTGTGAATCTTATTACCAAAACACTCCACCCTGAGGCACCCACCCAAATAAAACAGGGAAATGTGATCCTCGGCGGTGTGGATGATGATTTGGATGAACTCCGTGAATTAAGTACCGGCGGCAAAGAGTGGATCGCTCAATTGCAGGCCACCGAACGGGAGCGGACGGGCATTACTTCTCTCAAAGTGGGCTTTAATAAAGTCTTCGGATATTATTTAGAGATCACCAAAGCCCATAGCGACAAAGTACCGGAAGATTATATCCGGAAGCAGACGTTGGTGAATTCAGAACGGTACATCACCCCCGACTTAAAAGAGTACGAAGAAAAGATACTCTCCGCCGATGAAAAGATTGAAGCGATTGAATCTCGCCTATTTAATGAATTATGCGCACAATTATTAGGGCAAGCATCTTTATTGCAAGAGAATGCGCCAGTTCTTAGTCGATTGGATGTATTGTCCAATTTCGCAACGGTGGCCAAAGCGAATAAATATATCTGCCCTACATTAAATATAGATGGTGCCTTAAAAATTGTAGGCGGCCGACACCCTGTTGTGGAAGAATTGCTGCCGGCCACAGAACGATTTATCCCCAACGATCTTACAATTGATACAAAGAAAAGCCAAATCCATCTCATCACCGGACCGAACATGGCCGGGAAGTCCACATACTTGCGACAAGTGGGGCTCATTGTCCTTATGGCACAGGTGGGGAGTTTTGTTCCTGCAGTATCGGCCGAGGTTGGATTGGTGGATAAACTATTCACCCGCGTAGGTGCCAGTGATAATCTAGCCGGTGGCGAGAGTACATTTTTGGTGGAGATGAATGAAGCAGCCAATATTATCAATAACGCCACGAATAAAAGCCTCATTCTCCTAGATGAAATCGGCCGCGGCACTGCCACATACGATGGACTGTCCTTGGCCTGGGCCATTACAGAACATTTGCACAATACGGACGCTGTGGCTGCCCGAACCCTTTTTGCCACCCATTACCACGAATTGACCGATTTAGAGGATAGTTTAGACCGGCTAGAGAATCACCATATTGCGGTGAAAGAATTTGGTGATAAAATTGTTTTCTTACGCCAAATCCTTCCTGGTACAGGGGACAAGAGTTATGGCATCCATGTGGCCCAAATGGCCGGGTTACCCAAATTGGTGATTCAGCGTGCAACGGAGATTTTGAATTATCATTTAGCCAATCATCCCACAGACACGAAGTTGGATGTAGAGGCGGTTGATCACCAGATATCTATATTTGCGGAACAGGAGTCAGCACTGAAAGCCGACCTGTCAGAATTAGATGTCTTGAATTTATCTCCCTTAGAGGCCATTCGCCGTTTGGATGAGCTGAAAAAAAAGCATGGGCTTTAAATAAAGTTGTCATGTTGAATGAGCGAAGCGATATGAAGCATCTCAAGCAGACGTTATCCTATTATTTGCTTGAGATACTTCGCCCCTTATCCTTCAAAAAGATTAGGAGTCAGGGGTTCAGGATCACAATGTTATTTTTATTGTTTAGTTTTGCCTCTACCCAAACCTACTGGGTCAAGTATGGTTGGCAAGCATTCAACAGTGCCGGTGATGCACGTATTTTATCTTTAGGTGGTGCCGCCGTAACGGATTTCGGTACTTCCGTATCACCATTGTTTAATCCCGCAGCCTCAAGCCGTGTGGGCATCCATAATATAAACTACACCCATCAAAGCCGGTTGGCCGGTATGATTAATTCCGATCTAATCGGATTCCCCATCCGGAATTTTTCGCGCCCACTGAACTTAATCATCCTTCATGAGGGGATTGATGATATTCCGGATACACGGCATATCCTCATGGATTTCGGATTAGACGGTGTCCCAGGCACCGGCGATATCGGAGAAGGGAATGGGATATTGGATGAAGGTGAACGATTGGATGAATCCAAACTCAAATATTTTTCTCAACGCCAATTGGGGTTGCACCTCAGCACCGCATGGAAAACAGAAAACTTTGAAATAGGTCTGGCCTTAAAAATGCTTCAGCATTCTCTCGGTGAATTTTCCGGTACCGGTATGGGGTTGGATTTGGGCATATTGATGATCCCATGGGATAACGGTCGCCTGGGATTAACGATCCGTGATGTGACAACCAGTTGGCAGGTATGGGATAACGGCACGGTGGAGCGATTTAAACCGACTATTATTTCGGGTATTGCCCATACCTATCGATCGGCTCAATGGCCCATTGCTATCACAGGAATGGGGAATATAATGATGAATACGAGCGGTCGATCTTTAGAGGATGATTTTAATGTGGGGAAGAATGGTGGCCAATTATTATTGGGCATAAATGTTGTTTATAGTCATCAAATCGCTGTTCGATTGGGACGAAATGCTATTGGATCCACCACTGCTGGAATGGGACTCAGTTGGGAAAATATGTCTCTGGATTATGCTTATTTAAATGCACCATCCGGTTCGGGGTTGGGACCTACCCATATGGTATCTCTATCGGTGAATTCGGACTGGGTGAGAAAACAAATCGAAAAACTCTAGAGACGTAATTAACCGCGTCTCTACATACCAAATTTTCTTACCAGCCAATCGGGGGCATGTCGCATAAGAGGAATTGTAATAAACCGCATTTGCCACGGGAAAATGAATACCTTTTTTCTTCTATCCACTGCCCGAATCATTTTCTTTACCGCCACTTCGGTATCCAATTTAAATGGCTGCGCTATATTTTTACCGTCGGTCATTTCACTGGCCACAAATCCGGGACAAATGGCCGATACAGATATATTATAATTATGGAGAGCCGCACCCCATCCCTGGCAAATATTTCGTACTGCCGCTTTCGAACCGCTATAGGCTGCATGGTGGGGTAATCCTCTAAAGCTGGCCACAGAGCTGACTACAGCAATTTTCCCTTTATTTTGGGACTTTAAATGTGGAATAAATGGCATGATGGTATTGGTTACACCCAAAATATTGATACTTAAAATATGGTTCATGGCATCAGCGCTTCCGGAGCTCATTTCATCCGTACCGCCCACACCTGCATTGGCATAGATAGTATCCACTTCACCGGGAAGCGCGATGAAATCATGGATAGCCCATGTCATTCCATCTCCATTTAAAACATCCAGTTCATATATTTTACCATCTCCGCCTAAGGTTTGGCATTTTGATAAAATAGCTTGTAAACGATTTGCACGGCGTGCCACCAGTCCGACAAAATAACCTTTTTCAGCATATGCGTAAGCCAAATATTCGCCAATGCCGCTGCTGGCACCTGTTATAAATACTTTTTTATTCATAATGAAACTTACATTTTCTCGACGATATATATTTCCAAATATCTATAAAAATCAGAAAAATATAAAAATAGTCACTATTTTACATTTTAATCGAAAATATAAAGCCCTATGTAAATATGAAACGACTGGTAATAGCATTATATCTCCTTAGGTCTTCTCAAGAAGCATTACCAGATGGATCTTTCCTCAGGTAATGCTTGGATGGTCGTACACTCTTCTTTCGGCAGAACCAATAAAAAAATAACGATCGTTCACTTGAAAATGTGATCATATTTTTCTATTTGAAAAATATACGATCTATTGTTTCTTTCAACTTTAATAAAAGTGTAAATTCCTCGACTTTTTTCGGACTGAAAATAGATGATTCAAAGCATGACAGGATATGGGCGGGGTTCCGCCGGCAAGGGCGACAAGAAAGTCACCGCACTCATTAAAGCAGTGAATGGGCGATTTCTTGATGTGAAAATCCGTGGATTGGATATAGATCCTGCGGACGAAAAAGCCGTGCGTGATGTAATATCTGAAAAGCTTATTCGCGGTACGATCCATGTCAATCTTGAAATGGACAATGGTATAAAAACCCAATCCCTCTCATTTAATGAAGAACGATTCGAAGCGATTGAACGTATTTTACTGGATATTCAGAAAAAATATGGCCGTCATTTGGATATGGGCGATATTATAAACGCCGGCGATCTATTTACTCATGTGGATAATGGTGCCTTGGGCAGAAAACAATTGGCTGCTGCCATCAACAAAGCCTGCGCTGAAGTGATTCAAATGCGTCATTCTGAAGGTGAAAAACTGAAGAAAGACTTTTTAGATCGGTTGGATATTTTAAAGTCCGTGCTTAGTCAAATAGAAATAGACCTTCCCATAGAGTTTGAAAAGCGAGAAACAAAATATAAAGATCGGATCGCAGAGTTGTTGGACAATACCGCAATAGATGAATCTCGCATTGCCCAGGAGATCGCTATGCTGGCGGAAAAGGCAGATGTGACGGAAGAGGTGGTCCGCCTTAAAAGTCATTTTGGTCAATTTTCTGAAATGCTCTCAGATGAAGAACCTGCAGGGCGAAGGTTGAACTTTTTACTCCAGGAGATGAGTCGAGAAATCAATACGATTGGTTCAAAAAGTTCATCTGAAAAAATTGTCAACCATGTTATTACAATGAAAGATGAAGCTGAAAAAATGCGGGAGCAAATTCAAAATATTTTATGAAAAATTTTGTTATCATATCTGCACCTTCCGGTTCGGGGAAAAGCACCCTGTGTCGTGCCTTGCAAGTTAAAGATTCATCCATTCATTTTTCTTTATCTTCCACAACCAGAGAAAAGCGAAATGGGGAAGAGGATGGTGTGGATTACCGCTTTTTGACCAATGATGAATTTAAATTGGGCATTGCCAAGGATGAATATGCAGAGTGGGAAAAGATCCATGGCGATTATTATTACGGCACCCCAAAAGCCAATTTTCAACATGCCGTTGACCGGCAGCAGATACTTTTACTGGAGTTGGATGTGAAGGGTGCCATGTCGGTGAAAAAATTATATCCGGATCAAACCATATCGATTTTCGTAGAACCACCGAGTTTAGAAGATTTAAAGATTCGGCTTCAAAATAGAGGCACAGACTCAGAAGTGCGAATTGCAAAACGATTAGAACGGCTGGAGTCTGAATTGGCATACAAATCAAACTTTGACCATCATGTCATCAATGACAGTGTGGATCAGGCCGTCATAGATATATTAAACATTATACAACATGAAAATGAAGGAGTCTATCATGGGACTTGAACCCTTATCTATCCGTCAAATGGAATCACGTACCGGCGACATGTATGAAGCTGTAGTGGTGATGTCCAAACGAGCAAAACAGGTTCTTAGCAACCGTATCATGGCAGAAATGATGATATCCACCGAAGAAGTTGAAATGGGTGTATACGATCAGGTGATAGAAAAAAACCCTGAAGATTATGAAGAACTGGATAAAGCCACGACTGTTGCCGTCAATGAATTTATTGATGGCGATTTGAAATGGGAAGACAACCAGGATAAAGCATAAGCCGGTACGGGCAGCCGTTAAAAGCCCATGGGTCCAGTTTCTGACGAAAAGGTTAACCAATATTTAAGACAAACCCGAGATCTCTTCGGGGATGAGATTTATGTAGAGCTGGACCCAACCCCTTCGGGTACTTCATCAATAAAAAGCACCCAAAAACCTTCCTATTCCGAATTCCCATCGGATCTATCCTTATTTAACCAACACATTAATCAATGCCATAAGTGTGAATTGGGCAATTCCAGAACAAACTTTGTTTTTGGTGTAGGCGATCCCAAGGCATCTTTAGTTATTGTGGGTGAAGCACCAGGCGAGCAAGAGGATTTAAAAGGAGAGCCTTTTGTAGGCCGTGCGGGCAAGCTATTGGATAAAATACTTGCAGCAATTGACCGTTCGAGAGAAAAGGATGTTTACATCTGCAATGTGTTAAAATGTCGACCGCCCAACAATCGAGATCCACTAGCAAGCGAGGTAAGTGAGTGCGAACCTTATTTGATTCATCAAATTAATTTGATTCGCCCGAAACTCATTGTAGCTTTAGGTCGTGTGGCCGGAAAGACGCTTCTCAATGTGGATAATTCGTTGAAAAGTATGCGAGGACAGCTTCACGATTATCATGGTACTCCCCTGATCGTGACCTATCATCCGGCAGCTTTATTGAGAAACCCAAACTGGAAAACAGATGCATGGAAAGATTTCAAATGGATTCGTTCCATCATCGATGCATAAAACATGGCTCAGAATAATACATTAAACGAATTAACGGCTCAACCCCAAGCCTTAGAAGCAGAGCAGGCCGTATTGGGATCTATGCTGACTACAAAAGAAGCGGTCAGCAAAGGAATGCAATGGCTCTCTGCCAATCATTTTTACAAATCAGCACACGAACGGATTTTCACCTGCATGGTGCATCTCTTTGATAAGGGCGAGCCCATCGATGCCATCTCTGTTGTTGATAGACTCAAGAAGAAAAAAGAGCTAGAAGGTGTAGGCGGCGCCTATTATGTTACAGGACTTGCCGAATCAGTCCCCACCACAGCAAATGTTGAACACTATGCGAAGATCGTACTGGAAAAACATCTTTTACGAAAATTAATTGAAGTATCACATGAAGTTTCAAAAGAAGCATTTGAGGATGCACAGGATGTAGATGACATTCTGGATTCAGCTGAATCGGCCATTTTTAATATATCTGAAAAAAGACTCCGGGGTGGGTTTCAACATATTGACCCCATTCTTCATCATACCTTTGAAGAATTAGATAAAATTGCATCCAAGCCAGGTAGTGTGACCGGTGTGCCATCCGGATTAATGGATTTGGATGATATAACATCGGGATTTCATCCCGGCGAATTGATTATTGTGGCGGGCCGCCCGGGTATGGGAAAAACCGCATTGGCCCTATCTATGGGACGAAACGCAGCCATTCTCAATAAGACTGGTGTTGGCATGTTCAGTCTTGAGATGGCCAATCATCAATTGGCCATGCGTCTGCTTTGTGCAGAAGGAAGGGTAGATAGTCATCTCGTCCGCACAGGAAAGCTCCCCAAAACACAATGGAAAAATTTAAGTATTGCGGTGGGCTCTCTCGCCGAAGCACCCATTTATCTAGATGATACGCCTGGTATGTCTGTATTAGAAGTACGTGCAAAAGCCCGTCGTCTCAAAGCAGAGCATGATATTGGTCTGTTGATAGTGGACTATCTTCAGCTCATGAGCGGACCGAAAGGCGCCGAAAGCCGTCAGCAGGAGATTTCTCAAATTTCCCGATCCTTAAAAGCATTGGCGAAAGAAATCGACGTGCCGGTAATTGGACTGTCACAGTTATCCCGTGCTGTAGAAAGCAGAAGTGATCGTCATCCTCAATTATCAGATTTAAGAGAATCGGGTGCCATTGAACAAGATGCAGATGTGGTGATATTTTTGTATCGGCCTTGGGTTTATACTCAGGAGGATGAAGATAGGGGTAAAGCTGAAATTATCGTGGCGAAACAGCGGAATGGCCCCACGGGTGTTGTCGAAGCCACATTTATCGATCGATTTGCCCGATTTGAGAATATGGCTGCATTTGCCGAAGTAGAAGCGGAGTCACCCTTCTAATGGTAAACCCCTTAACCAAATTTGTCCCATTTCTTGTGGGTGAATACCCCAAGCCTTTCCTTGAATTGTTCGATGGTATCACCCACAATGAACAATTGAATGGTGAAGAGTTGAAAGCAACAATGTGGAAAGCATATGAATTTGGCTCTAGATATCACGAAGGACAAAAACGCCGTTCAGGGGATGCATATTTTGAGGCCCATTGTGTAGAGGTGGCAAAAATCCTCGCTTCATGGAACATGGATCATATTACCATTATTGGCGGTTTGCTCCACGATACCATAGAAGACACAGAAGCCACATTTGAAGAAATTGAAGAAACGTTCGGTACGGATGTAGCCAATTTGGTTAATGGAGTAAGTAAGCTTGGCGGCATTCGTTTTTCAAGTCGAAAAGCAAAGCAGGCAGGGAATTTTATGAAAATGCTTATTTCTGTGGCCAAAGATCTTCGGGTCATCATTATCAAATTTGCTGATCGGCTTCATAATATGACCACCATCACCCACATGCCAAGGATAAAACAGCATCGAATCGCCATTGAAACACGCGATGTATATGCACCTTTGGCCCACCGATTGGGTATGGCGAAAGTGAAGTGGATGTTAGATGACCTGGTCTTAAAAACATTGAATCCAGATGTATTTGTAGATATTGAATCCAAACTGAAATCATCCAATAAAGAACGGGAAAAATACATTGGTACCATTACCAAAGCCTTGAACGCTGAACTCAAGGATTATAAAATAAATCCGGAAGTGTATGGTCGGCCAAAGTCCCATTCATCTATTTATGGGAAAATGGTGAAGCGGGGGAAGGCATTTGAAGAAATTTATGATATTTTGGCAATACGTCTCGTTGTGGATAAAGTAGAGGATTGCTATTTGACTCTGGGGGTGTTGCATCAAAAATTCAAGCCCATTCAGGAGCGGTTTAAAGATTTTATTGCTACACCGAAAAGTAATGGATATCAATCCATTCATACGACGGTGGTGGGCCCCGAAGGGAAATTAGTGGAAATCCAGATTCGGACCCGGGATATGGAGCAAACTGCAGAAATTGGTGTGGCGGCACACTGGCGGTATAAAGAAGGTGTCAAGGATGCGAAAAGTATAGATGGTCACGTGAAATGGCTCCGTGATTTATTGGACATCTTACAAAGTGAAGAAAATGATCCAAAAGAATTCATGCATTTACTCAAAATTGATTTATTCGGGGATGAGATATTTGTATTTACACCCAAGGGAGACTTGGTTCAGCTTCCGGTCAAATCCACACCTCTTGATTTTGCATTCCAAGTCCACTCAGAAGTGGGTAAAACCTGTCTCGGCGCCAAAGTGAATCACAAGGTGGTGCCTTTAAATACGGAACTGAATAATGGGGATACGGTAGAGGTCATTACCAGTAGTTCTCAAAGTCCCAATTATGGCTGGCTCAAATTTGCAGTCACTTCAAAAGCGCGGAACCAGATTAAGCGATACCTGAATAAACAAGAGCGTGAAGAAAGCGTCAAAATGGGAGAACAAATTTTAACGAAAAGCTTACGCCGATTAAAAATGCTCAACCAGTTGGATGAAGTGAAGGGTGCTTATTCAAAATTTGGCTTTGGTGGTGAAAGCCAGTTGATTGAAGCGGTGGGTAAAGGTGAAATATCCGTAAGAGATATTATGGATAAACTGGCACCCCAAAAAGAAACGTTGGAAGAAGATTCAAACGAAGGCTTTTTTAAATTCCGCCGTAAAGAAAGCCGGAGTATCAAGTTAGAAGGGATTTCTAACATTATGGCCAATTTTGGCAAATGCTGCAATCCCATCCCCGGTGATGATATGGTGGGCTTTATTACTCGTGGCAGAGGCATTACCGTCCATCGTTCGGCCTGTCCCAGTTTGCCATTATTAAGCGAAGAATCAGATCGGCTAGTGCCTGTGGATTGGGAAGTGGCACGATCGGACCAATTCAATGTACGATTGCAAGTTGTAGGGCAAGATCGAAAAGGCTTGCTAAAGGATATGACTGAAACTATATCCAAACTCAATATCAATATGACATCTGTGGACATTAAGGTCAAGGATGCGGTGGCCACAGCCATATTCATCGTCCAAGTCAATAACTTAAAACAATTGGAGCGAGTGGTGAGAAAACTATCCAAAGTGAAAAGTATTGACTATGTGGAACGTGCCAAGCAATAATCGTTAGCATAGGGGTATAGCATGGGACGATTTCTGGCAATAGATCACGGAAATAAACGGGTGGGCTTGGCACTATCTGACCCCATGAAGATAATTGCCAAACCATTTAGAACGCTTACATTTACAGATGCTTCAAAATTATTAAATTCCCTTCGAGATATAATCGAATCTGAATCGGTGGAGCAAATTATTCTCGGTTTACCCAGAGGGATGAAAGGGCAGGATACGGCTCAGACCGAGGTGGTATTGGCATTCGCAGAACAATTGAAATCTGCATTGGATATTCCGATCGAATTGATTGATGAACGGCTCAGTTCTGTGAGTGCTGAAAAAGCACTAATCCAGCAGGAAGTGAAAACAGGCCATAACAAGGGTCGTATCGATGAAACGGCCGCCGCCATTTTTCTTCAACAATATTTAGATCAAACTCGTTAATGCAGTTCATCCAATCAATATTTGACCGATCCCCCTATCAATTGGCCATTATCTCCGGTGTGCTCATTGGATGTGCCTATCCGCCTTTCCCTGGAGTATCCGCTTGGGTAGGGTTTATACCATTGATCCATATTTGGTTAACTCAACCTCCTAAAGAATCGGCACGGTGGACATTTTTTGCCGGTGTTATTTCACATATCATTGCTTTTTACTGGATTGGGCTGAACTCCGGTGCGTCAATCATCGCCGCATTTTTCTCGATGACTGCTTCCATTTTATATCTATCCGCCATTTGGGCAGTGTTTGGTTGGGGAATGGCCACTATCGAAAAACGATTTGGTAACAGCATCGCCATTATGCCTTTTGCCTGGGCAAGTTTGGAATGGCTTCGTGCATTTGGTCCTCTGGGATTCCCTTGGGCAAACCTTGCCATTACGCAAACCAAAATTTTACCCTTGGTCCAAATTACAGATACTACGGGATCAGAGGGGGTGGCCTTTTGGCTCATATTACTCAATATTTTGGTGTATCTGACCATTCGGTCTTCCGGTGATTTAGGTACGCAAAAAAAGGTATTGGCCCTTGTATTCATATTGCCTTGGATATTTGGTGCATTTCGTATTTACCAATTTGATTCAGCCGAAGCGAAGGAAGTCCGTTCAGTGGCAGCCATCCAGCCTAACGTAAACCCCAACCAAAAATGGGAAGCATCTTTTCGAGATCGTCTATATACGATTATGGACTCTCTCAATGCCGAAGCCTATAGTATGGATCCGGATTTGGTGTTATGGCCCGAAGCGGCCCTCCCGGCTTACATGCGCGTGTCATCTTCTAGATTAAAGTACGAATGGCTGGTGAATGATACGAAGATTCCCCTCGCGATGGGGACGGTAGATTATGATCGAGATTCTACGGGACGGCGAGTGTATAACGGGACTATATTTTTTGGTATTAACGGGAATAAAATGTATCATAAAATATTTCTCGTTCCTTTTGCAGAGTATATACCCATGTCGCCGCGGTTCCCCGCATTAAAAAAATTAAACTTTGGCCAAGCCAATTTTACCCATGGAGATGAATTTACTACATTTCCTCTGGATTCTGTATATTTCAGCAATATGATTTGCTATGAATCCACCCATCCTGTGGTGGCCCGCGGATTTATGAATAATGGTGCACGATTTCTCACGATTGAAGCGAATGATGCATGGTTGCGGAATTCATCCGGCGTTCGCCAGCATTTTGAATTGGCAAGGTTGCGTGCCGTGGAGCAGCGAGCAGGAATTATCCGCAGCGCCAATACAGGTATATCGGGACTAATCCAGCCATCAGGGCGTGTGGATCAAAAGATCAAATTCGGCGATCAGGCCGTTTTCCTTGGTGAAGTTGTCCTCAACCAGGGTGTAACATTTTACGGCCGATATGGAAGCGTTTTTGCACAAATGTGCTTCATTCTAACCTTGATACAGATTGTATGGTTAATAAGACGACAAAAATAGTGATATCAATCCTACTGATAAGCAGTAGTGTATTGGTTGGGCAGCGAAAAGAAAAGAAGGAATTGAGTCCCGTCATTAAATCGGCTATACTACCGGGTTGGGGGCAAAAGTCCATGGGTTTTTCGAAACGGGCTCGAACGTTTCAATATGTTGAGACAGGCTTGGTGCTGACCATTGTCGGGACGTCTACATTCTCTAATATAATGAAAAAGAATTATATGTCATTCGCCTATCAGCATGCGAATGTATCATCTGGCGGAAAGTCCCACGAATATTGGGTGGATATCGGGAATTATGATACTATCGAAGATTATAATGCAGAGCATCTGCGAAATCGTGAAATGGATGCCCTATATCCAGAAGATTTAAAATGGAGTTGGGTGTGGGATTCATCTGAAAATCGTAAAGCATTTGAAAAAAAACGAATTCAAAGCGATCAATTGAAATTGGCTGCATCATTTGGAGTCGGTGCATTGGTATTAAATCATGTCGTTTCCGCCATTGATGCTCTATATCTTACGCGAGTTAAAGAAGATCAATCATTAATGATAGAGCCTTTTCATAATTTGGATGTGGGCAGTGTGGGCTATGCATTCACCTTCCGGTTTTAATTATGAGTAAGCACCCATTTGTGAATCTCTGGTTTTTTCTCGGTTTTTCCTTATCGCTTTTGGCCACGGATACCTACTGGGGATGGGCAATTCACTTTGGTGTTGCATTGGCGCTTGCACTAAGTAATCGGGCTATTTTCCCGACGGTACTAAAACGGTTAAGGCCATTTATATTTTACTTTCCCACCATGCTCATGCTCTATATTGGATTCTCTTTATTGCTTACAGACGCATCCCTTGCACATATCATGAATGAAGCATTTTTTGGTTTAACAAAGTTGATAATTATTGTGGGTGCAATGATGATTTGTCTTGAATCCACACCCAGTCATGATATGGTAACCATGGCTCGCAGTATGTGGGTGAAAATGAATCTGCCCTGGCGGTGGGTAGAGGACTGCTTTCTATTTTTGGGGATGACATTGCGGTTTTACCCCACATTTCAATCCAATTGGACTACCGTCATGCATAGTCGCCAATCCTTGGGCATCTCCCGAGATGGATCTCGCTTAGCCAAAGTTATAATGGCAGCAAAGGATATGCCGGGGATGCTGATTCATCAATTGCGTCGCGCAGAAGACGTGGCCAATGCCATGGCGCTTCGAGGTTATGGTCAGACATTCCCACGGGGTGTTACCCATCCCATTCCATTTGGAAAATATCACCTAATTCATATTGGGATAATTACACTCGGTTTTTGGCTGGTTCATCAATATGTCCCGATTTAAAATCACCATCCAATACGACGGCACCGGTTTTCGCGGCTGGCAATTGCAGAAGTCTGATCGAACCGTGCAAGGCGAACTGGAATCCGCATTAAAAAAAATGAATAAAGATGAATTGATTCGTGTGCATGGGGCAGGGCGGACGGATACGGGAGTTCACGCCACGGGACAAGTGGCACATTTTGATTTCAGTACTGAAATGGATTCGTGTGAATTGAAGGATGCCCTCAATGGCAACACACCCAGAGATATCAAAATTATGACTTGCGTTGTTGTGCCAGAGGCATTTCATGCAAGATTTTCAGCTACGAAACGATATTATAATTATCGCATCCGGACGGATGGTTTTCTGCTGGATCGCCATTATACGTGGCATACGAATGAATTGGATATGGATCTGCTTACAGTAGCGGCGGACTATATTGTGGGTGATCATGATTTTACTTCGTTCAGTAGAAATAATGAGGAGTTGGATCACCGAAGGTGCATCATCTATGATTCTGTGTGGAAAGGGCATGACGCCGTCGTAAATTATGAAATTACAGGAAATCGATTTTTACATCATATGGTACGGTATCTTGTGGGCACCATGGTAGAAGTGGCCCGGGGTAAATTTCCATTGGATCGATTTAAATCCTTGTTAGATAACCCAACAGAGTCAGTACATATTTTAAAAGCACCACCCAAGGGATTGGTTCTTACTCAAGTGGATTATGATGAATAAATATATTAAAACCATCATATTGTTCATCCTTATTGGATGTGGTTTTGGGCAGTCTGATATTGATCTTTCTCGCCGCAATGCAGTCACCAAAGCCATCGAAATGGCCAGTCCTGCGGTGGCCAGCGTGAGCGTGACCCAAGTTCAGCGATATGCCATCAATCCATTTCAGCGGGATCCCTGGTTCGAATACTTTTTTCCACCCCAAATTCGCCAACGAGAGGTGAAGGGTTCAGGGTCCGGTGTGGTCATCAGTCCCGATGGATATGTGCTGACTAATGACCATGTGGTGGAGAATGCGACAAAAATTATTGTCACCCTTCCTGGCGGAAAGGAATACAATGCGGATGTGGTGGGAATGGACGAAGTGACCGATTTGGCGCTCCTAAAATTGGATGGAAGTAATTTCCCCTATGTGAAGATGGCGGACTCAGATGATTTAATTATTGGTGAGTGGGTGATTGCTTTGGGGAATCCATTTGGTTTATTTGACGTGAATCAGCAACCCACGGCCACCATCGGAATTGTCAGTGGAAAAGATTTAGATTTTGGTCTGCAAAAAGGGCAAATATTTCAGGATATGATCCAGACAGATGCGGCCATTAATCCGGGAAATAGTGGCGGACCATTGATTAATGCGAATGGTGAGGTTATCGGCATAAATACATTTATATATACAGGTAGCCAATCTAAACAAGGGTCAATAGGGATCGGATTTGCCATTCCTATTAATCGGGCAAGACGCATTGCTGAAGAATTAAAAACCAAAGGCCGTATTGTCCGGGATTTCTCAACAGGGTTGCGGGCCCAGCCCTTAGATCCGCGCACGGCTTCCTATCTGGATATTCCTCTAAAAGAAGGATTGATTATTACCCAAATCGATGAAAATAGTCCTGCAGAAAAAGCCAATCTTGAATATGGGGATGTGATTATTACCGTCGAAAACCAAAAAGTATTAAGTCTCAATGATATTTTAGAAATTATTGAGGTGAATGATATTCGGCCTGGAGACCGCTTAAAAATGCGAATATGGCGGAATGGCAGGTACCTGAATCGCACACTTACTCTAGGAAAGCTCTAACATCATGATAGCAAAAGAAGGTCGAGTCATATTAATTCCACTCCTATTGATTACATTTCCTGTGGGTCTTTATGCCCATTCTACGGACAATCAGGCCATGATTATTCTCTACGCCGTATTGGGTGTGTTATTTCTATTTTGTCTCAATTTTTTCAGAGATCCCAAGCGGACCATCCCTATGGATGCCTCCTTGGTGCTTTCGCCTGCAGATGGTAAGGTGGTGAAAGTAACAGAAGTGAATGACCCTCAAGTGGGTGAAGGTGCAAAACTGGTGTCCATATTTCTCAATGTATTTAATGTTCATGTGAATCGTGTACCCCTGGAAGGTATAGTTGAATCCACGGAAAGAAAATCGGGAAAATTCCTCGCTGCATTTGACCATAAAGCATCCGATGAAAATGAACAGGTGGTCACCGTTTTATCTCATGATTCCGGTCATTATAAAATCAAGCAAATTGCTGGTTTGATCGCCAGAAGAATCTTATGTTATGCCCAACCGGGACAAAAAATGCATAAGGGAGGGCGACTTGGCTTTATCCGCTTTGGGAGCCGAACCGATTTAATTATGCCTGCCCATGTAGATGTAAAAGTAGAAGTGGGTCAGAAAGTCACCGGGGGAGAAACAATTATTGGACAATTATGAACGGATTTAAACCAAACCGACCCAAACGATTGAAACGGTCCTTTATTCCCAATGTGGCCACAGTTTTCAATATGTTTTTGGGCTTTCTGTCCATTACTCTCATTCTGAATGGGGAGCCCATCAAAGCCGGTTGGGTCATGATTTTGGGCATCCTGTTTGATGTGCTTGATGGAAAGCTGGCCCGATCGATGGGACTTACATCCCGATTTGGGACAGAATTCGACTCATTGGCGGATACCATCACATTTTGTGCAGTTCCTTCTGTATTGGTCTACTATACCTATGTGGAAGGATTGCCCAAACTACTTGGGGCAGCCATTAGTTTTATGCCATTATTATTTGGGACCATTCGTTTGGCCAAATTCAACGTTGCTACAGATGATGGACCGAAGCCTTACTTTATCGGATTAACCACACCCCTGGGTGCCATCACGATCGTGAGTTTTATGCTGTTTAATTTCGAAATGTATGGTGATATGGGCGATCCGCGATTGGCCTTGGTGTTGGTGGCCTTGGTTAGTTTTTTAGAAATCAGTCCTGTGCGGATTACGAAATTCCCCCTATTGAGTCTAAAACAGGGGCGTTCGAACAATCTTCGCCTCATCGGATTGGGTTTAGTGTTAGTTGGATTGCTTTTTTACCAAGGGTTGATTTTATTCCCACTCATGGCTATTTATATTTCTTGGTCGATTATACAATGGATGTTGGACCATGATCGACTTTCAGATGATACACAAATAAAATCACAATCGGAGAATTCGAATGACTAAACGTGATATGGGGATGGTGTTCATCATCCTCCTGTTCGGCACTCTTTTTGGCACATTGCTGGGAGAACTGTTGGGATGGCTCTTACCCGATAGTGTAGTGAAAGAATTTTTCTTAAAAAGTGTTGAATTTAATCTCGGTGGATTGGTAGGCAGTGAAACCGGGGTAGTAACCCTCAATCTCATAATGCTCACCATTCAATTTGGGCTTTCACTTACATTCAATTTTACCAGCATTATCGGTTTTGCGTCCGCCTATTATTTCCTGCGGTATTTCCGGTAAGCGATATAAATTTACCATTAGATAAATTCAAGATTCAGCGGAGGATTAGATATGTCAGGATATGAACTTCATTATGCAGCCATGCCCGGTGGATGGGAAATGGTTGTTATTGCCTTGGTCATTTTATTGATGTTTGGTGCAAAAAAATTACCCGAATTGGCCCGTGGATTGGGGCAAGGGATCCGGGAATTCAAAGGGGCAGTAGATGGTGTGAAAGATGAGTTAAAAGAGACCCAAGATTCCATTGAAAAGGAGCCAACTTCAGAAGAAAAATCAGACAATTAAAATCTGAATCATAACTTTCAATAAAAAGGGATCGGTTCGGTCCCTTTTTTTATGGTTTTATCTCTTAAAATATGAAACAAAATCGGCAATCGTCCGTAAGTCCAACCAATTGCAATGATCACATTTGGTAGTCCATGGTATCTCGTGGGGTTAATCCTTATCCCGCTTCTCTATTTTTGGCAGAGACGTTCCGCCAAATCACAAGAAGGATCTATTCGAATTTCTGCTGCTGCATTGGTTTCAGATCAAATGAAAAGGCGAGGGAAGCGACGGATTGGTCTGTTAACTGCGCTCCAATATTTAACACTCTGCCTTGTATTAATGGGGTTATCCAGACCGCGATTAATTGACGCTATGCAGGAGACCAATGTGGATGTGGTGGATATTGTATTGGTCATGGATATCAGTTCTTCTATGCTGGCCACGGACTTTCCTCCCAACCGCCTTGAAGCAGTTAAAAAGACAGCAAAAGATTTTATCAATGCCCGTTCCGGTGATCGGATGGGCGTTCTTGTATTTGCAGGCGAATCATTTATTCAGTGTCCCTTGACCATCGATCAGGATGTGGTATTATCCCTCATGGATGAAATCAGAGTGGCAGAACAATCTTATGATGGAACTGCCATTGGTATGGCTATTGCCAATGCCACCAATCGACTTCGCCACAGTGATGCTAAAAGTAAAGTTATGATTTTGCTTTCTGACGGTAGTAACAATGCGGGGGAACTAGATCCCATCACAGCAGCGGATTTGGCAGCCAAATTTGGTATTAAGATCTATACCATTGGTGCCGGGACCAATCAGGATGTATCATTTATTCCCGGTCGTGGATATATTCGAAATGAAATTGATGAAGAAACGCTTCGGTCCATTTCACAGCGGACGAATGGACGGTATTTTCGCGCCACCAATGTTTCCGTATTGGAAGAAGTATATACCACCATCGATCAGTTAGAGCGTACAGAAATCGAAGTCAAAGAATATACGCGCTATCGTGAATTGTTTGGATGGTTCCTTATTCCTGCAATCATTTTTGGTTTGGGTGGTCAAACGATAGATCGAACACTGTTCCGGCGTCGCTTATGATTGATTTTAGATTTCCATTCATGCTCTATGTCTATATTCCTTTGACCATTCTCTGGTTCATTTGGATATGGCGTGGACGAAAACAAAAGATATTATCTGAAACTGATTCACGGCTCCGTTCACGTTTATTCAATCAAATGGATTTGAATCGATTAAAATGGAAACAGCGGTTTTTATTGTTATCCATGGTGATGTTAGTATTTGCAGCATCAGGGCCCCAAATCGGAACGAGGCTCGCCCCATTAGACCGGAAAGGGGTAGATTTGGTTTTTTCCATCGATGTATCCACCAGTATGAATGCAGAGGATGTAAAGCCCAGCCGATTGGAAAAAGCTAAATTTGAAATATCCCAAATGATTCGCCAATTAAAAGGTGATCGGGTGGCCTTGATCGTGTTTGCCGGCTCCAGCCACATGTATTTACCGCTGACCACCGATTATGAAGCGGCCAGGTTATTTCTCGATAAAATTGATACACAAATGATTCCGACCCAAGGAACGGCACTGAGTTCAGCTCTTCAAACGGGATTATCTGCATTTACAGAAGATGATTCAAAATATAAGGTTTTGGTGTTGGTCACGGATGGGGAGGACCATGAAGGACAAGCGATTGATCTAGCGAAACAAGCGGCAAGCAGAGGGATGATTATCCATACGGTGGGTGTGGGCACTGCATCGGGATCGCTCATTCCTGTTATCGATAAACAAGGTATTCGAGATTACAAGCGGGACGGTTCGGGCAAATTGATAACATCCGTCATCAATGAAGCCATTCTCAATGATATTGCCAATGCAGGGAACGGTACTTATGTTAAATTTGATAATAAGCCGGCTAATTTCCGGGGCATTATGACGGCCATTGATAGTATGGAAAAACGCACATTAAAGTCACATATCTATTCTGAATATGAAGATCGTTATCAGTCCTTCGCCATTTTATCCATGGGATTGATGGTAGTGGGTATGCTGATCCCCACCCGAAGCAAAGGCGATGATACCTGGCGAGGCCGTTTTGTTCAGTAAGTCCTTCATCCCATTTCTGTTTATTTCATCTGCACTGTTGGGGCAGGATAATGGGATGAGCCATTATGAAAATCAAGAATTCGAAGCGGCTCAACAATATTATGAATCAGTCCTTATGGAACGGGGAAACAATGCAGAAGCCCACTTTGGTCGTGGTGCATCCTCATTTCAACGAGGAGATTTAGAAACAGCAAAACAGTCCTTTGAGCAATCCTTGAAATCTGAAGATGCATCTCTTCAGGCCAAAGCCATGTATAATTTGGGGAATACCTTCTATCAAAATCAAAAAACAGAAGAAGCATTGGCCTTTTATAGAAAAGCACTAGAGTTGGACCCGACGGATAAAGAAGCGAAATACAATTACGAATATTTAAAGTATCAGCAAGAACCGCCGAAAGACGAAAATCAAGAGCAGGATCAAAACCAAGATCAGGAAAACAAAGACCAGGAAGAACAGGAACAAGAAAAACAGGACCAAGAGGAAGAAGAGCAGGAGAACCAAGAAGAAGAGGATGAAAAGCAGGAAGAGCAAAACCAGGACCAGCAGCAACAACAACAAGAGCAACAACAGCAGCAACAAGAAGCATCTGAAGAAGAAAAAGCACAAGATTTAAAGCAAGCAGAAAGCATCCTGGATGCCCTGAAGCAGGATGAAAAAAACAGGTAAAAGCAGCAAATTGCTCGCGCCAAATCACGAAAGTTGGCAAAGGACTGGTAATGCTGAAGCGAGTTTTCCAAATTTTCTTATTTATTGGTTTTCTATGGGGGCAAGTCTCTGTTACTGCGTCTGTAGATGTGAATCGCATTTCTCAAAGTGAAACAGTGGGGTTTAAAATTGTAGCCACCAATGCAGATGGTACACCGAATGTAGATATTTCCCCACTGCTTAAAGATTTCAAAATAGTGTCAGGTCCTGCCCAACAAACCAATATCCAATGGGTGAACGGTGCAATGACAAGTTCTCGTAGCCTCAGCTGGACCCTATTGGCAAAAAAAGAAGGAAAGCTCAATATCCCCGGACTCAATGTAAACATTGGGAAGCAGGCCTATCGTACCAAACCCATTGGAATTACAGTTGAAAAGGGCGCCGGCCGTGCCCAAATGGCCAATTTATTTATTGAAGCCAAACCAGACAAGGAACAGGCCTATCCTGGAGAGCAGGTTACGGTCACTTATCGGTTATTTACTCGATTGAACTTATCCATCGAAGATATAGAATATCCAAAAAGTGTTGGTTTCTGGAATGAAGATCTCCGCGTGGCGCAAACAGTACGATTTAGAGATACCCAGATTAATGGGGTTGGTTATAAAGTAGCCACTCTATATAAAGCGGCCATGTTTCCCACTCAAACGGGAGATTTGGTCATTGCGCCCATGACGGCCATTTGCAATGTAGAGAAACCATCCAAAAGACGGCCAAGCGGCGTTTTTGACGATCCATTTTTTAATTCCATGTTTCGGGAAACTCAGCGGCAATTCATTCAATCTGACTCATTAAAGATTACCGTCATGCCTTATCCCAAATCACCGCCGGCAGATTTTACAGGTGCCGTGGGGAAATTTGATGTGGTTTCTTGGGTGGATACGCCAGTAGTTAAGGTGAATGAAGCCATTACGTTTAAGGTGAGGCTTAAGGGAACGGGAAACTTGAATCAATTCAATATGAATACGATTAACTTTCCACAGAATATGGAAGTGTTTCCGCCCACATCATCTTTTAAGCGGGATGAATTTCGGGATGAACTCACTGGCGAACTTTCATTGGAATATATCTTAATACCTCGAATTCCAGGGGAGTTCAGGTTAAATCCAGTGACGCTGACCTATTTTGATCCGGCAATTGATCAATTTGTGACGGCCAGAAGTCCATCTGAATCTATAGCGGTAAAACCCGGTGATAAATCAGAAATTGCTTCCACAGGTATCAATCGAGAAGATGTTGCCTTTATTGGTGAGGATATTCGATATATTCGCACCCAAACACCAAAATGGACGCCAAGGGGCGAACAATCTATCCCCATATGGGTATGGGGTACATACGTCATCGCCGCAGGATTATTCATATTTCCAGGTATGTTTTCAAAAGTTCAATCGAATCGTTCGTCCACCGCCGGTATAAGGCGAGCCAAGGGCGCCTTAAAAGTGGCATTACAATCGTTAAGTACTCAAGCTGAGGATCCGTTTACCCATACGGCAGAAGTCATGTATCGGTACTTTCAATCCAAATTATTTTTAGCCTCAGAACATTTAGACCCAATGATATTGGAATCAGCGTTGATGAATAAAGTATCCAATCCATTGGTATTGGAAGCAGTGGCCATTGCCAAAATTTGTGATGCAGGCCGGTTCGGCCCTGAAGCCAGTGAAGCAAAAGATACACTCCAAATGCAGGCGGGGGAACTCTTGAAGCAAATCGATGGTGAGTTGGCATGAACCGTATAATTCTCACGTTATGTATTACCTTCGGCTGGGCCCAGTCTCCCGATTCACTCTATCAATTGGGGAATCGTTATTATGAAGCGGAGCAATATCAACAGGCTGCCAATACATACGAAAAACTTTCCCGTCAGGTGGTCCATGAAGATTTGTTTCTTAATTTGGGTAATGCCTATTTCAGGATGGGTGAATTGGGCCATGCCATTTGGGCTTATGAAAAGGGTTACGATTTATCGCCCAGAAATGGGGACCTGAATTATAATTTAAATTTTGTTCGGGCACAAGTACGAGATAGAATTATGCCACCGGATGATTTTATTTTTGTAGCCATATATCGTGCCATCGTAGAAAAATTAACCATTCTGGATCTCATTACTTTGGCCGGATTTCTTTTCATAGGATTGGGATGTATTTACGTACTGAGAGTGAATGGTTTGATTGCTGACCGGATGGGAGGCATTGTAAACGGGTTTTTACTGGTGTTTCTATTATCCACAGGTTGGATCATGCTGGATAAATACTGGGAAGTATCCGATGAGAAAGAAGCCATTGTGATTGCTGCCGCTGTGGATGTACGGTCTGCACCTATTGAACGGGGAGAAAATGTGGTCTTTCGTATCCATGAAGGAACCAAAGTGGATATTACCGCCACCCAGGCCGGTTGGGTTGAGGTCATCCTCCTAGATGGAAAAAAAGGATGGATGGCCGCAGAAAACGTCCGCACGCTATGAAGTATTTAATATTTGCTCTCGCGAGCAGTCTTTGTCTGGCTCAATCCGATAAAATCAAATTTGATCCCAGCAAATTAAAAAACCCTGAACCTCGATGGCCGAAAATTATTTCGCCACTCACTGTGGATAGCCAATGGGTGAAAACGGAGACGGTTGATTCGGCCCAGGTCATTATTGAAGGGTTTCGTGTTCAGGTATTGGCCACAGGAGATAGAGGTAAGGCCGAAAATTTAAAAAATGATTTATCCTTGAAGTATACCCATGATATCTATGTCGTTTTTGAAGCACCCAACTATAAAGTTCGGATGGGCAATTTTATTGACCGTAAACATGCAGAATCATTTCGCCAATCATTGGTAAATAGTGGATATCCTTCTGCATGGATTATCCGTACACGAATTGATCCGAATTTGAAATAAGCTTACGTCTTATAATCTTTGCGGAAGTTTTTGTTTAATCATAGTCCGCTTATTGTATAGCTCATAGGTACGCTATCTCCCAATCGGATCTTCTGCAAAGTAATCTATTTATCTTATAGATTCCGAATCAAAGTCCGGAATGACAAATATGTATAAAAGATGAATATATTTCAATTTTAAGATTTTATTAAAGTTCTATTTAAGTATATTTTTAGACCCACCATATAAATTTATGCCAACATTTTCACCCGTGAGTCGTAAAGGTTAGGCCTATCAAAAGTGATTTAAATTGTTAATGTTGGTGATAGAAAGGATATTTATTGATAAAGCGCTTGTACCGTTTTAGATAGACAAAAGAAATTCAATAGACTTTTATGAATAAATTAAGATTATTTTTTCACAGTATTAAGACTGGTTTAAGATTAATCGGCCTTATGGCTACGATTATCATCTATGCGCAAGAAGATTATAATGCTGGTCTGCGCTTTTACAATAAATTCGATTTTACAGCAGGGCAGGAGTACTCTTCATTGGATATTTCCTGGCAAGATCCTATTTTCATTGAAGATGAATTAACCTTATCTTTTGATTTTTCATTGCGGAATGCAAAACCATTCGGTTTCTTTTTTCATCTTAAAGGGGATTCGTTACCCCATTCCATGCTCTCCAGTATAGATTTTAAGGATCCAGATACTACTTACTTTGATTTTGGATTCAGAGATAGGGGTGATCTCATTTCCTTTTCCATACCTAAAACAAATCTTTCACCTTTAAAATGGTTTCATGTATCCATCACTTATAATTTTTTATTTGATGAAGTTCGTGTAGTGCTGAATAATGAACAAACGGGTTCATTTAAATTTCCCATGCTAAATGAACAAAACATTTATTTACAGTTCGGGTATCTGCAAACCATTAAGGATGTACCCAGCATGACGGTAAAGAACATAAAGATTCACGACAAAAACGGTTTAAAACATCACTGGCCTTTAAATGAATATGGGGGAGATACTGCCTTTGATCAAATCGGAGGACGTATTGCCAAAGCCACCAATACGCAATGGGAATATTCATCCCATACCAATTGGGTATTGCACGATTCACTGAACTGGGGTTTGGAGGAAGCGGTAATAACGAATGCATCCGCAGCAGAAATTATCCTGATATCTAATCGATTGCGGAAATACGAGGTTGAAGAAGGCGGTCATGACCAAATGTATCCGGATGTACGCGTGCCCTTTTCAGAAGACTATAAGTTTTATTATAATCCAAAGGATGAAATGCTTTTTGGTTTTCAAAGCGATAAGGGCGGTTATTTTTCCATTAATCTCAAAGATAACCAGCTAAAAAAATATCCATCTATTGATACTCAGATGGATCATTATCATACACCAGGTGAATTTTATGATACGGATACCCATAGTCTATATTGGGTGGGTGGATATGGTTGGTACACGGCAAAAAATCATATTCAACAATATAATTTTTCGAAAAGTAAATGGGATACTCTTGCCGTATGGGGAGATACATTTACCCCTCGTTTTAATAGCGCAGTTTCTAAAGGACCAAATCCCAATTCAATTTACATTTTTGGTGGAGCCGGGAATTCAAGCGGCATGCAGGAGCGAGGATGGCAAATGTATTATGACTTTTGGGAATTCAATCGAAAAACATTGGAATTAAAAAAGCTTTTCGAATTGGATAACATTGAATCATACGAAGAAGTAAGCATGGGATATTCCGCGGAATTAAACCAAACAGTTATTATCTATAAGAAGTCTCTTGATGATTTCATTGCCATTCTATTAATTGATCCAAATTCTGGTGAAGTCATTTTTCATGATGATATTCCTAATACCAGGCAGAGAAGGGTAATAACCAGCATGCAGCCTATGGTGGGCAGTGAAACGGGAAAGCTGATTATTGCTTCAGTGGATCAACAAGCCAACATTGATGAGAGAAAATCTATTCTTATTCATACCATTAATTATCCACCTTTGGTGCCGCCTATACCATCCATGTGGGCAAAGTGGGATCGATGGATTGTTGGGGGTGTGGCATTACTGATTGCCCTGACCATATTAATGATGAAATTTCAACGAAATCGGGACCAGCATCAGTCCATATCACCCGTTATTGCCTTGCCTCAATTTTCAGCGGATGAAAATCCCTATACCCGGTCGGAGTTTGCAATTCAGTGTTTTGGGAATTTTAAATTATATAATCATGGTGAAGAAATCTCCCTGGATGCATGGACGTCCAAAAAAGCCCGATCAATGCTGGTATATATTTTACTGAAAAATAAACATGGCGTGACACCTCATGAAATTACCAATACATTTTGGCCGGGATCCAGTGAACATAGCGCCAGAAACAGCCGTTATGTGGCCATGTCTCAAATACGTTCAATTATGGGAGATGCGGGTGCCATTCTGAATATTAAAGATCATAATATATATGTAGATATACCCGAGGGATATTTTTCAGATGTTCATTTCCTCCATCGTGTAATTGGAGCCAACTCATACGCCGATTTACAATCAAGAGAAACGGTGCTTCGACTCATGGGAGATGGTCAAATATGCCATGATATTGATGCAGTGTGGATGGATAACATTCGCACTGATATTTTGGCCGATGGGAGGCGGATTGCCATTTCACTCAGTGCACAATATATTGAATTAGAGTCCTGGAAAAAGCTCAGTGACTTAGGGCGACAGATGCTCCATTGGGATACCATAGATGAAGAAGGATTGCTGTGGTGTATCAAAGGATTGATGGCGAATGGCCATACGGCAAAATCGAAATCCATATTTGATAAATATGCCCAGAATTATAATCATATTATCGACGAACCATTTCATTTCACTTTTCAAGACTATTTAAACAAAAAAATATAAATTATTTAAATTTTAAGATCTTTTTTATCCCATCTCTAAGATTTCTTTAAAGAACACCTTCTTAAAATTGTAGAGGTTAGATTAGCGTTTAACTGTCGCTTGACAACCGAACGCATCAAGGGAAATTCCTCTTGCCTCCAAGAAAATCCTGTCGATGCATTGCTGTGCATTTGCCATATACCACCATACTTGGCATATAGAAAAAATTCCCCGGTTCGCTCTTCTTTGGGTCACCGGGGAATTTTCATTAATTCGATTATGCTTTCACAATCATCAATAATATATTAGAAGTCCTCTTTCTAAAAGTGATACTTCCGGTTATCAACAATATCCGCAGCATCTCTCAGTTCCATCATCCAATTCTGGAATGCCAGGGTTTGTTTTTGACGGGTAATATCTGCACGAACTATATCTTTTTGGGTTGTCCAAGCGGTTGAGTCAAAGGCACTCACATTCAACACTTGGATTAAACTGTGCCCTCGATTTGTTTTGATGGGTCCCAGTAAATCGCCTGCGTTGGCATTCAGTAAAGCACCCATGACTTGACCGGAACGGCCTAATGAAATGAAGGATCCTTTTAATTTCTTTTCATCAGAAGGGACGAAATCCAATTTGTCATTCCCTTCTTTTAATGATTGAAATGAAGAGCCACCATCAACTTGAGAACGTAGTTCTGAGGCGTAAGATTCGGTAGCCACCGTTTCTCTCTCCCTGCTAATGGATGCATAGACTTGAGTCCGCACATCTTCAAATGAGGCGATGCCTTCAGGGGAGATGGAGTCCAAAACAAAAACAGCATAAAAATCATCAGTTTCCATTGGGTCTGAAATGGTGCCAATTTCTGTATCGGTATGGTAGGCCCAGCGTACACCGGATCTAAACATACCTACGCTGCCCAGAAATAAGTCATTTTCGCCAATATAATTGGCTTGTTGGGCTGTAACTGAATGGCTGTCCTGAGCTGCAGCAAAACCATAATCTTGGGCATCATAACTAAATAACGTAGCTTTACGGCGGATGGCTGTCCGTGTATTTTGACCCATCTCAATATTAATCAAAATATGGGCTGCTTTTACCTGGTGGTTGTCTTTCCCTTTATTTCGGATACTGTCCACTTTAATGACGTGATAGCCAAACTGGGTTAAGATAGGGCCAACTACAGCACCTGCTTTTACATTAAAAACCGCTTGATCAAACTCAGGAACCATTTGGCCTTTTCCAAACCAACCTAAATCACCACCACGGCCAGAGTCAGGGGTAACCTGATTGCCCGGGTCCATTGTGTGAATATTGGCCAATTTCCCGAAATCATCCCCATCACTGTAAGCCATAATAATATCTAAAGCTTCTTGCTTCACTCGAAGTGTATCTTCTTGGGTGGGTGCTTTTGGCCAACTGACATATGAAAGGTGACGCTTCTCTTCCCGTTTAAAGTCATCTCTGCGAGATTTATAGTCCGCCATCAGTTCATCTTCCGATGGATCTATAACCCGATCTTCAACTGCAGCCGGTACCACATGAAGTGCGGATATGGTAAAATCTGTATTCCGTTTGATGAATTCTTCATGCACATCCTGATCGGAAACAACAGCAGACACATTGATATATTGTTGGAGTTTGAAACGGGGGAGGTAAAACTCACGCATCCATGCCTCAATCGGTGTCCAATCGATCATGCCCGGTGTATTGAGTGCTTGCCGGTATGTTTCTTCATCAAAAGTATTATTGGCCATGAATAGCCGTTGAATATCCATGGGTGGATTATTTTCTAAATGAAATAGAATTTCATCGTTGGATATGGTGATATCCAGATCTTCGATGGCCTGTTCAGTAAGTCGCTCTTCGATAAACGAATTCCAAACCTCTTCACGGACTCTATCTAAATGCTGATCTGATACTTCAGTACCTGAATTACGGATTGCCTCCATACGTGCATTCACAGCTTGATTGAACTGACTTGGCGTTATCTTGGATCCGTTCACAGAACCAATAGCTTCTGCTGGATTTACTCGACCGAGAAGTTGGTCAATAATATTTGCACCGCCGACTAAACCTCCGACAGTCATGCTCAACAAGAAAAGGGCTAAAAGGGTCCATAGAACCACATGCATCCGATTCCGGAGCGTTGTCATCATTCCCATAAAAATTTGTCCTTAACTAAAAGTATGATTAGAACTTCAAAAGAAGGGGTGCGAATTTATGTTTTTGTCATACCCAATGGCAATGAGCAAAGGTAATGTTTTTGACAAAGCAGTTATTAGGATAATTTGACACTTTCTCTCATTTGACCGTGTGGATTTCTGCATATAACTTCTGCCTCAATTTTGAGTATTTTATTTGTCAAATACAAATCCCACACCTGATCAACATCCATTAATTCAAACGGGCCCAATGGCCAAATTGTATTCTTCCATGATTCGCTGTGAATCCTGCCCGCGCATTGTTGATTTTCGTACCCAAGTGGCCCAAGCCAAACGAAAGCAGTTTATGGATTGGACCTATTGGGGGAAGCCCATCCCGGGATATGGTGATCCCAATGGAGAGTTGCTTTTGGTTGGATTAGCGCCAGCTGCCCATGGCGGTAATCGAACAGCACGCGTATTTACTGGCGATAAATCAGCGGATTTCCTTGTCCACTGTCTTCATAAAGAGGGGATTGCCAATCAATCTAATTCAGATGCATTGGATGATGGACTTGAATTAAACAATGCATTTATGACACCCGTATTGAAGTGCGTACCCCCACAGGATAAACCCACTGCAGAAGAATTACGAAATTGTGCACCATATTTCAGCGAGGAGATGTCCATTTTAAAAAATGTAAAAGTGATATTGGCTTTAGGAAAAATTGGATTTGACGGATGTCTAAAATACTTTCGTAAAGATTTTGATATTAAATTAAAGGACTATCCTTTCGGACATAATCGACAATATGTCCTTCCCAATGGGAAAATATTATGGGGATGTTATCATCCAAGCCCGCGGAATGTGAATACAGGCAGGATGAATGTAGAAATGATGACATCCTTACTACGACAAATTAAGAGGACCTTAGAAGTATGACACGACTACTATTAATTGGATTGATAATCACAACTGCAATCGCAGAAAATAAACGCCTTTCATTTGAAGATGTGCAAGGGAAGTCTCCCTTTGAATATGCCCGGTTGGGTATGATGCAGTGGCAAGCGGATAAAAATGCCTATTTGGCTTGGGGAAAAGGTGATTACAAAGGGGATATTGTTGAAGTAACATTTCCGGAAAAAGATACGGTCACCTTCGTTGATAAAAGTGCATTGATGGTTGATGGAGAGGCATTGAAGGTGAGCCGATTTTCTTTAGACAAAAGTGGAACAAAATTACTTCTGCTTTCTGATCGGGAACGAATCTGGCGCCATTCATATTATGGAACTTTCCATGTGCTAGATTTGGCATCTCAAACCATAGAAAAAGTCAGCAAAAACAATACACAACTTAGAAATGTTAAAATGTCCCCCGACGGATCCAAAGTGGCTTATGTCCGCGAAGACAATAACCTTTATGTTTATGATTTAAATAGAAATCGTGAAAAACAATTGACCACCAATGGGTCAGAATTGATATTAAATGGTCATTTTGGCTGGGTGTATGAAGAAGAATTTGGTTCATATGATGCCTATCGATGGAGTCAGGATAGTCGGCAAATCGCCTTTTGGGAAATAAATCAATCCAAAGTGCCTGTCTTTACCATGTTTGATGAATTGTCTTTATACCCCACCACACAGGAGATCCGATATCCAAAAGCGGGCCAGACCAATCCCACCATGTCCATTTTTGTTGTGAATGTAAAAAATGCCCGTCGTAAAAAAATGAATATCGGCGATAATCATGACATGTATTATCCATGGATGGAATGGACAGAACAAAATAAATTAACCGTTATGCGGATGAACCGCCTGCAAAACCATTGGGAATTTCTTACGGTGGCCACCACCAATGGAAAGTCCGTTTCAGGTTTAACTGAATCGGACCCAAGTGGATGGGTGGAACTCCACCGCCATTATCATTTTCTTAAAAATGGGAATATACTTTGGGTATCAGAACGGTCCGGATGGCATCATATTTACATTCATTCAGCTGAAGGCCAGTTGGTCAATCAAGTTACGGATGGTGAGTGGGAAGTGAAGGGCATCAAAAAAGTAGATGAAGCCAATCAGAAAGTCTATTTCATGGCCAACAAAGAATCCACATTTGAAAATCGTTTTTATAGTGTGAATTTTGATGGGACCGGTCTCAAGCTATTAACAAAAGAACCGGGATCACATTCTGTACGTATTCTGCCTCAAGGTGATGGGTTTATCGACTCTTACTCCAGTTTGATTACCCCTTCAAAACATATACTGAAAGATATGGATGGGAATATACAGAAAATTTTAGGAGAGACAGACAAATCCCAGTTCGAAGCATACGATTGGTCATATCCTGAAATTATTCATTTCAAAACGGCCGATGGTACTGCAACCCTGGATGGCATCATTACCTATCCGCCGGATTATAAAAAAGGGCAGCGGTATCCCGTCATCGTATATGGATATGGCATGCCCGGCACCCAAATTGTAAATAATCGTTGGGGGGGTACATGGAATCAATATTTGGTACAGCAGGGATACATCGTTTTTTCTATGGATGCTCGAGGCATGAGCGGCCGGGGGGAGGCGTTTAAAAACTTAAGTTATGGAGATATGGCACAGTATTTAGGCAAAGATACAGCCACAGGGGTTCAATATTTGGTGGATAAGGGTATTGCAGACCCAAACCGGATAGGCGCATGGGGTTGGTCCGGCGGCGGATATTTTACAGGACTTATGCTCACAAAAAATGCACATTTGTTTGATGTGGGTGTATCTGTAGCCCCGGTGATGGATTTTAGGTTGTATGACACTATATATACTGAGCGATCTATGGGGTTACCTCAGGATAATAAAGCGGGATATGATTCAACGTCAGTATTGTCATATGTGGACCGATTTAATGGAAAGCTTTTGGTCATCCATGGTACAGGAGATGATAATGTCCATTCTCAAAATATGACATGGCTTGTAGAAGAATTTGTTAAGCATGACAAACAATTGGATACATTTTATTATCCTAGCCGTCCTCATGGCATGCAAGGGGGAAATGCGAGAAAAAATCTATACCGTAAAATGATGAACTATTTTAATGATCATTTGAGGGGCAAAGCCTTGATAGAACGTAAGAATTAATTGGAGCGCGTTTATATATCGCATTATTTTCTTGCACTAAATGGGGCCGTAGCTCAGTTGGGAGAGCGCTTGAATGGCATTCAAGAGGTCGTCAGTTCGATCCTGATCGGCTCCACAATTACAACAAAACACCTTCGTTTTCGAGGTTATTTTATTTTGATCAATTAATTGTTTGACAGTTATTTAGTCGATAAATTTAAGGGCAAGATTTGTCCGGAATGAACCTCGTTAGATTTATTTGGAATTTAGTTCGACTCATTTTTATCAAATCAATGTAGAAAAATAATAAAGGAATTAAGATGAATATTTATACTGGCAACTTGAGCTATGATATCTCAGAAGAAGATTTGAAAGCTGCATTCGAAGAATTCGGTGAAGTCACATCTGCAAAAATCATTTCTGATCGTTACAACGGTAGATCCAAAGGATTTGGATTTGTAGAAATGCCTTCTGATGATGCCGCAAAAGCAGCCATTGACGCCTTGGCAGGTAAAGAACTTGGCGGTCGTCCATTGGTTGTTAATGAAGCCAGACCTAGAAAATAATTCTGAATCAAATTTGAGTTAGAATAAAAGCCCCATCGTCATTTCGCTGGGGCTTTTTCTTTATAAAAACACCCTTGCGCCAAGAGGGGTGGCTTTATTAATCTCTTGCCCTAACTTTGTCTCAGGTTATAACGAAGAAGATTTACATGGCCGACCAAAAACCAAAACCACAAGTAGAAGAACAGGAATTTAGTTCGCGAAATGTGCGGAGCAATATTGCGCCTATATTTCAAATTCTTCAGAGTGAACAAAACATTCTCCAACGAACGGACCAAAAAGCATTTACACTCATGTCAATCCTGGGTGTATTTATGGTTTTTTTCATTGTTCATTTTTTAAAAATTGAAATCAATTGGTTTAATGTGGCCATGGTTATCATTTATTTTATTGCTGCGTTCATTGCCATATTCAATCTGATGCTGGTGATCGTCCCAAGAATGCGAAATGATCAGGGCCATGATGAACTTCCAGATATCAATGCCACATTCTTTGGCGGTATCATCCACTTCAAGAATCCAGTGGAATATGCAGAATACCTGAATGAAATCACGGAAGATCATGAAAAAACATATAAAATGTTTTCGTCTCAACTCTATGCTTTGGGACATATCAATGCATATAAAAATAAACATTTGCGGAAAGCCATTATATTTTTTGGCACGGCCATCCTCTGTGAATTGCTGATTATTATGTCCATGGCATGGGGGCGGGCACTCCAGTTTCTGCTCACTACATGAGAATACTTTTATTAACCATGGCTCTCGCAATAAGTGGCTGTATGTCTTCTGGTACGCCTGGTCCACAAGGTCCTCAAGGGGAAGTTGGACCTGCCGGTATGCCCGGTGAAAAGGGCGAAAGGGGTGAACGAGGCGAGGCGGGCATACCAGGGCAACCGGGGAAAGATGGTAAATCTGTTTCACCTGCATTGGTGAAAGAATTAGAAAAAGCATTAAAAGATATAACCTCTGGTGGCCAGAAAATGGTGTTAGAAGCCATGGATGCCATGCCGGAACAAGTGGTCAGTACGGTGCATTTTCGTTTTGGTATATCGGAGATGGGATTTGCACTGTTGACCTCTGATGGCCGTATTTTTATTATGAATAATAAAAATCCAGTCACATCGGGAGATAGGTTCACATATTCAAGCCGTGTATCCACTGATGACCATAAATTTGTTTCTTTGACTGTTTTGCCCGGTGGAGAAGGGTCAAAACAATTATTTCTCGCCATGGCCTCGGATGGTCATACATTTATATCCGACGATCTGAAGACCTGGACCCAAAAGGATCCACTGAAACTAAATTGATTGGATAAAGCTGTGGGGAGGCTGAATCGCATGCAAGGGATTGTTTATTCTACTGATCCCGATTTTAAACCAGAAAATGATCATGATACGGTTGAAACAGGAGACCGCCAGAATTTGCGTGTACACCTTGACCGGCGAAAAGCAGGCAAAATTGTAACCATCGTCAAAGGATTTATAGGCAGTCAGTCCGATTTATCTTTATTAGGCCAATCTTTAAAAAAGAAATGCGGTGTTGGCGGTACGGTCAAAAATAATGAAATTTTAATCCAGGGAAATGTGCGGGAAAAAGTCATTTCTCTATTAATTCAAGAAGGTCATATTGCAAAACCATCAGGTGGATAGGTAATTGTCATCAAACATAAAACTGAGATAAATTCAACAATGAAAAATTTTAAACAATTTCTAATGGTAGCCGCGTTTTTAGGCCTCTGGTCCTGTGCTGAGAAAGAACCCGCATCTAAAACAGCTACATTTTTAGTTACTACCAATGTTAGGGGTCAGCTTGACCCCTGTGGATGAAAAGCCAATCCACTGGGCGGTCTGCCCAGAAGAGCCACCTATATTAGCCAAATAAGGGAAAGCGGTGTTGACCCCATCCTGATCGATGCAGGAGATGCACTCTTTGAAAATACATACTTGGTTAAGGGGAAAGAAGCATCCTCAAAGTTGCGTGCCAAGACTGTTCTTGAATCCACAGTAAAAATGGGTGATTATTTATACAATGTGGGGCAGAGCGATTTTGCCGCTGGATTGGGGTTCTTACGAGAAATGGAAGTAGGAACAGGTGTTCACTTTATGTCCTCTAATCTCGTTATGGCCGGCACGGATGAACTGGCATTTAATGATCATAAAATTGTTGAGCGGAATGGGTTAAAAATTGGTGTATTTGGTATTGCCACAGGGTTGCCACAAAGTGAAAAGCATATTGAAGTAAAAGATTATATTACAGCGGCAAAATCCAAAATTGCAGAACTGCGTCCTCAGGTGGATGTCCTGGTAATGATGCTGAATGCTACACGACCAGAATTTTCCAACAATATGAATGAATTTGCCGGCGTGGATTATATTTTTTCTAGTCGTGACACGGGCCGGACGCGTCCTGAACGGGCCCAGCCAGATGGAAAACCATTTCAGTACGGCATGGGCATTCAAGGTAAATATATTGGCCGATTTGACTTGAAAATCGCCAATAAAAACAAACCCATGATTGATGTAACCTCATCCATGATGATGGTGGACATATTCCAAAAGCGTTTGAATAATTTGCAAAAAAAGAACCCGGAGAAGCCATTGGAAGAAATATATAAGAACAATCCCAACGTGTTGAATATGGTGCAAAAATTCAAAACAGGTGTTTCTGAGTCTAAAGAAAATTTGAAGGATGCACTCAATACATCTTTTTATACATTAGTTCCCTTAAATGGAAATGTCCCCAGTGAAAAATCATTATTAAAATTGGTAGATCAAACTTTAGACCGCTGTTCCGAATTGGATAAAGAAGGGGCACGGACCCTCCCTTAATGGATATACGCACACCATTGGGTCAATCGGCCCTTTTACTTCTATTATCCTGTATCATCGGTTTTGGGTCAAATCTAGTCCGGACCGAAAAATCAATTCCCTGGATTGCAGAAAAATTGGCGGTAGTAGAATCGGTGGATACAGAATCAGATGCCCCAATCTTGGCCGCCATATCTATTGATCAAGCAAAAGATTTCTTTGATAATGGTGTACTATTCATTGATGCTAGAGATGAGGGGTATTACGAAGCTGGACATATAAAAGGTGCGATGAGAAATGGTTTTCTTATGGAGCTCGTGTTTAATATAGAAGAAAAGCAGTCAAAAAATGATCCTCTGGTTGTTTATTGCGGTGATCCCGGTTGTGGGGATAGTGAAGACCTAGCATATGATCTCAAAGATTCCGGTTTTACGAAACTGTATGTATTTAAAGGGGGGTGGCTTGAATGGTCTGCCGCCGGTTATCCCAGCGAGGTGGTTAAATGACCCGGTATTTTAAAGGTCCTGTAGTCCTAGTTGCGCGCTTAATTTTAGGTGCAATTTTTATTTATGCCAGTTTAGATAAAATTGCCCATCCAGCAGAATTTGCGAAAGCCATCGGTAATTACCATGTGGTTCCATTTGGGTTAGAAAACCTCATGGCATTGGCATTGCCCTGGCTGGAGTTAATTGCCGGTATTTGTCTCATTGCTGGCATCATGGTGGATGGTGCCACGATTATGGTTATTCTCATGAATATTGTATTTATTTTCGCCATCTCTCAAGCCCTGGCCCGAGGTATCAGTATTGAGTGCGGTTGCTTCTCAGTTACAGCTGAAGAGGGCGATAAAATTGGCATCCAAACTATACTCAGAGATATTGGGTATTTGGTATTGGCAGCAGTGGTTTGGTACCGACAGGAAAAACAATTGGAATTCTTCCCAAAATCAGTTTGACAGGGGAAGATAAAACTTTAAATTTTCGCCGCTCAAATCGAGGTATTGTCTCGATTTAATATTATTGCGAGAGTAGCTCAGCTGGTAGAGCACCACCTTGCCAAGGTGGATGTCGCGAGT
>LSCF01000060.1 GCA_001577025.1 Fidelibacterota bacterium TCS55
GATCTTTCTGTTGGTTGGTGTAAAGTGGAAGTGAGGTTTACATCTCATGACCAAGGCGGTGTTACAAGGGAATGTATTGAAATGGCAAAAGCTGTCGATACAATATTTTAATTATAAGCCTTCATTAGTTATGAAAAGATATTTACCTAGTTTGCTCATACTAGTTTCAAGTGTCATGGGGCAACAAATCACCGAAGCATCTCGAATTTCTAAAATGCCCATTATTGATGGTGATGTTTTAAATGATGATGCATGGGATAATGTGCCGGGTGTGACTTCTTTTACACAGAAAACACCGGATGAAGGAAAAATTGTATCAGAGAGTACGGTTGTAAAAGTTGCATATTCGGATGATATGTTTCTCGTGTCAGTTGTATGCTACGATTCAGAGCCGAATTCACTGGTTATTTCAGATACTAGGCGAGATTCTCCTCTTAACAATTCAGATAGTTTTTCTTTCATTATTGATACATTCAAAGATTACCAGACTGGATATCTTTTCGGCACTAATCCTGCAGGTATTGAATACGATGCTCAAATTACCGGCGGCGGTGAAGGGGGTGGTATGATGAGACGATTTAGCATGGGTACTGGCGGAGGTTTTAACGTGAACTGGGATGCTGTGTGGAAAGTGGAAGCTAAACAGGGTGATTTTGGGTGGAGTGCAGAATTTGCTATTCCATTTAAAACATTACGATATAAAAAAGATAAAGATCAAACTTGGGGCATTAATTTTGAACGGGTCATAGCAAGGAAAAAAGAAGAGGCCCATTGGGCTCCAGTTTCTCGCCAATTTACCATGAATCGATTGATCTCTGCTGGCACACTTACTAATGTAAATGTGCCCAATACCCGCAATATTAAAATAATGCCATATGTATTGGGGCAGAATAATAAAGTCATAAACGATACATCTAATTCTTATCAAGATGGAAACTTTGGATTAGACGCAAAAATGAGTGTCAGTTCCACCATGACGCTTGACTTAACCTATAATACTGATTTTGCCCAAGTAGAGGCAGATGATCAACAAATTAATCTGGATAGATTCAGCCTATTTTTTCCTGAAAAGCGAGCTTTCTTTTTAGAAAATGCAGGCCTTTTTTCTGTTGGTACTGGTGGTGGATTTTTTGGACCTGATATTGAGATGTTTTTCAGTCGAAGGATTGGTGTAGGGCCCGATGGCGTACCGGTCCCAATTATTGGTGGAGGTAGACTCACAGGTACTTTGTCTGGCATGAAAATAGGTATGCTAACCATGCGGACGGATGCGGTAAAAAATTTGACAGATGAAAATCAATATTCTGTTCTTCGTATTAAAAAAGAATTACCTAATCGTACGCACATAGGCGCAATGTACACAGGTTTGGACCGAATGGGGGAAAATGGTTATATGAATCAAGCTTATGCACTCGATGCACAAATTGGAATTGGAGAATTAAGTAAGATCATAATGTTTGGTGGCTTGACAGATACGCCAAAAATGGATAAAGATAATGCTTATGCCTTCCACACAGAATTAGCAAGAGATACGAAACAAGTATCAACGTCTATTTCATTTTCAGAGGTTGGTTCGACCTTTAAACCCGAGATGGGGTATTTGAAACGGGAAAGCTACCGTAAATGGTCTGGTAGGATATTTACTCGATTTCGACCGGATAATAAATTGGGTTTATTAGAAATTCGACCTCATATTAATTTTGACGGTTATTGGAAATTAGATGGATTTCAGGAATCAGGTCGATGGCATATCGATAATCACTGGGAGTTCAGGTCTGGATTTGAAATTCATACTGGAACAAATCTTGTAAGAGAAGGAGTTATTGAAAAATTTGTAATTGCAGACTCTATTTTTGTCCCCAGTGGTACATATAATGACCAAGAGCTACAATTATTTATAATGACAGACAGATCAAAGGCAATAAGTTTTAGTTCAATGAATAGAATTGGAGGCTTTTTTGGAGGGAATAGAATAAATGTTACCCCAGCAATAAGTTTCCGATATAAAGACAAGGTTACCTCAGAGATTAGTTTAAGCCATAATAATGTTGATCTGCCAGGGGGTAAGTTTTCTACTAATTTAATTCGCGCGAGATTTACATATTCTTTCACACCCAAGATATATGTTCAATCTTTGCTCCAATATAACAGCAGATCAGATCAATGGTCTGTAAATGGTAGGTTCATTTGGCAGCAATCTGCAGCCACTGGATTGTACTTAGTTTACAACCATATTCAAGATTATGATGGTATCCCAGTTGCATCTAGTACAAAGTCATTCGTCATTAAATACAGTTATTTATTTGATGCAATTTGATTAATACATGATGCCGATAATCTTTAGTTAGATTTTCATCCTCTCTTAAAAGCCCCTTTGATTATTCTGAGGGGCTTTTTTAATTATTTTGGAGCTCTTATTTATTGTAGGATTGACGCCAAGTCTTCCGTGGAAAAACCCAAATCTAATCGTACATTAAAGTTTATATGAATTCACTCATAACTGATCTTGCTCAGGAAATTTTCAGCGGCATCGCCTTAGGCTCCATCTATGCGCTCATTGCCCTGGGCTTTATCCTGATCTTCAAAGCCACCGAAGTGGTGAATTTTGCACAGGGGGAACTCATGATGGTGGGTGCTTATGTGAATTTCTTCATTATTCAGGGAATTATGGGTGACCTGCATGTACCCACAGGCTGGATGTTTTTAATGGGTCTAGTGGGGTCGATTCTATTCGCAATTGTATTTGGCTGGTTCCTGGATTTAGTGATTAATCGTCCATTGCGGGATGAGTCAGTCTTTTCCATTATCATGGCCACGATCAGCATGGCCATTATGCTCAGAGCTTTAGTGTCCATGATCGCCGGTAGTGAAAGTCTGGTGCCCCAATCACCATTTGGTGGTGCTTATTTTAATCTGGGTGGCGTCATCATTTCTGTATTGGATTTGACTATAATCATTGGTGCAATTGTCCTCGTGTCCGCATTCTATTATTTTTTCAACAAAACCCGGTGGGGAATTGCCATGCAGGCCACGTCAGAAGATCCTATCGCAGCCCAACTCATGGGTGTACCTGTGAAACGGGTATATGCTTTGGTTTGGATTTTTGCCGCCATAGTTGCAGCTATCAGTGGTGTACTTTTATCTCCGAGAGCATCCCTCATCGATACAAATATGGGTTTTCTCGGTTTAAAAGCATTTCCCGCTGCAGTATTGGGCGGATTTGGATCTATTCCCGGTGCTATTGTTGGCGGCATCATTCTAGGGGTGATTGAAACGGTGAGTATGGGGACATTGTCCTTCCATTTTCACTGGGTGAAAGAAATAAATGATATCATTGTGTGGATTGTACTCATTGCCGTCCTTATGATTCGTCCTACCGGCATTCTGGGTACAGAGGAGATTAAAAAGGTATGATAAAAGGCCGTTATGATGATGAAAACCTAAAATGGATTCCATTACTCATCGGATTGGTCCTGCTGATTCCGTTTGCCTTGAAAGGGATGACATTTAGCTACAAGTATTACATATATATTCTAAATACAATCGGAATATATATTATTTTAACAGTGGGGTTGGATCTCCTCTCCGGATACGCCGGATTGATTTCACTGGGGCATGCTGCATTTATGGCCATTGGTGCCTATACATCCGCTATTTTGGTCGATCAGGCTGGACTACCCTTCATGTTCTCATTAATTCTGTCGCCCTTGATTGCAGGATGTTTCGGATTCATTATTGGGTTCCCTGCGCTTCGTGTCTCTGGAATGTACTTGGGGCTCACCACCATGGGGTTTGGTTTTATCATCCGTCGTTTGATCATTGCCTTACGTGAATGGACTCAAGGGTCAGCAGGCTTGGTAGTTTCACCACCTAATATTTTTGGTTTTACCATCAAAGGAGATTGGGCCAATTATTTTTTGGTTTGGACATTGGCAGTCTTAGTCATCATTGGTGCACGCCGGATTGTAAAATCCAAAATTGGCCGTGCCTTTATGGCCATCCGTGATTCAGAACAGGCAGCGGAAGCATCCGGAATCAATTTGGCTAAATATAAAATGTTTTCATTTTTTATTTCCGGATCCTTGGCCGGATTATCCGGTGTTCTTATGGCCCACACCAATCACTTTATTTCCACCGATCATTTTGATAGTATGTTGTCCATTTATTTTATCATTATGGTCTTGGTGGGCGGGGCGGGTACGGTTTATGGCGCTGTTCTTGGGACTTTATTTATTGTCCTTTTAGACAATTTATTCGTTCCTGAACTAGAGACACTTCTCCATACCATGTTTAGCATCGAATCCGGGGAAATGGAATCTTTTATTTTTGGTCTTGTAATGTTCCTATTTATAATTTTTCAGCCCACAGGATTATATGGAATGTGGCTAAAGATGCGAATTTATTGGAAATTGTTTCCATTTAATCCAAAGCAAAGATTCACTTAAAAAGGAGTATCTAGAATGAAACGACTAATGACAATAATAATATCAATAACTATGTTCAGTTTGATTGGGTGTGGTGGTGCAGCCGAATCTCCTGGTGTTACTGAAAATGAAATTCTAATTGGAAATGTGCAGGATTTAAGTGGCCCAATGAAAGAATTGGGCAAAATCCTCCCTGCCGGATCAAACCTATATTTTGATTATATAAATGACAATGGCGGGGTCCATGGTCGCAAGATTAGGATGCTTGTAGAGGATGCCCAATACAATCCACAGAAAACGGTGGTAGCTGTAAAGAAATTAATCGAAAAAGAACAAGTATTCTGTCTCTATAATGTGATAGGCACATCACCAGTTGAAGCAGTTCGTCCCCTATTAGCAGAGTCAGAAATTCCCTTAATTGCACCTGCAACACAATCGGGTACTATGTCTGATATGAGTCGTCCAGCTGCTGAATATATTTTTCCTACGGATACAGGGTATGATATTCAAGCGAGTATTTTAATTGACTATGCAAAGGAAATAGATGAAAATGCTGTGATTGGCGTCATTTATCAGGATGACGATTATGGCGAAAATGTACTAAAAGGTGTTGAAGAGTCAGAAGCAGAGATGGGAATAACAGTTCAAAAAGAAAGTTTCCAACGGGGTGCTACCGATTTTGCAGGTCAAGTTATGAACATGATGAAAGGTGGATGTACTCATGTAATAATAGCAGGTATAGTAAAAGAACCCATCATTATTATGAAAACGGCCGAAGCGATGGGTTATGCTCCTCAGTTTATGGGTATCAGCCCCACCATGGATCATAGGGTATCTTTGGCTGCCGGTACTGCCGGTGAAGGATTTATATCTGCAAACTTTGCTCCGCTTTGGAATTCAGATGATAATGTACCCAAATTATATCGTGAATTGTGTGAAAAAGCTGACGTTCCAGAAGCGATGATGGGCATGTACCATTACTATGGTTTTTCAACAGCCATTGTTTTGGTTGAAGGATTAAGACGTGCAGGGAAAAAGCCAACAAGAAAAAAATTGATTCGTGGAATGGAAACATTCAACAATTGGGATGGTGCAGGTATACAGCCATTAACGTATAATAGAAACGATCATGGTGGTGCAGAGGCGGTGACCTTGATTCAGATTAAAGATGGCATTCAATTACCCATCACTGACTGGATTAAATAAACTTGAAGTAAAATAATTATGGGGCATCCATATTATTGGTGCCCCATTTTTCTGATTATGAATCAACTGGTCATTAATAATGTAACCATGCGTTTTTCTGGTGTGGTTGCTTTGAGTGAAGTATCCTTAAATGTGAATCAAGGTGAAATATTTTCATTAATTGGCCCAAATGGTTCTGGAAAATCCACATTATTTAACTGTATCAATGGCTTTAACCGTCCTCAGGAGGGAAGTATTTCATATAATGATACGGATTTAGTTAAATCTGCACCCCACAATATAATTGAAGCAGGGATATCGCGAACATTTCAAAATATACAAAACGTACCCTTCATGACCGTATTGGATAATGTACTCCTGGGTGCCCATAACAGGATAGATACCCAATTCACACTCAAAAGATGGTTTTTGCCGGGAAACCGAGAAAAAGAAGAAGCAATGGCATTAAAGGTTATGGATTTTCTAGGAATCGTAAATTACGAATCCAAATTTATGAGCGGTCAACCCTACGGCATCCAGAAACTGGTTGAGGTTGCCCGGGCCCTGATCTCTCAACCGAGACTTATTCTAATGGATGAACCGGCTGCGGGGATGAATGAGCAGGAAACCTTTGAAATTGCCCGGATCATCAGGGAAATTCGCGAAAAACTGAGCATTACAGTATTAGTGGTTGAACATGACATGAATTTGGTCATGAGTATATCCGATCGCATCGGTGTATTGGAATCAGGAGAGATTATTACTATTGGAAAACCAGAGGATGTAAAAAATCATCCGGAAGTATTGAAAGCCTATCTAGGAGAAGGATTCGATGCTTAAACTGATCGGTGTAGAAACGTTTTACGGTAAAATTAAAGCACTCCACGGTATCTCTTTAAAAGTGTTGGAAGGACAATTGGTATGTATCCTGGGTGCGAATGGGGCAGGAAAATCCACTATCCTTAAATCCATAACTGGTTTGGTGAAGCCTGAATATGGCACAATCCATTTCAAAGGTCGGCGGATTGACCAAATGGATTCAGAAGATATTGTTAAATTGAGTATCGGCCATGTTCCGGAATGGCGCCGAATTTTTTCAGAATTGACCGTATATGAAAATCTCCTAATGGGCGGCTTTCTCTTAAAAGATGATGATTTGATTCATGAACGTATGGAAGAAGCCTTTCAACATTTTCCAATCTTGAAAAAAAGAAAGACCCAGCAGGCAGGGAATATGAGTGGTGGGGAACAACAAATGCTGGCCATTTCACGTGCCCTAATGCTGAAACCTAAACTGTTACTATTAGATGAACCGTCTTTGGGGCTTTCTCCATTACTGGTTCAGGATATTTTCGCCACTATTAAAGAATTGCATGAAAGCGGTGTTACCATTTTGATGGTAGAGCAAAATGTAAATCAGGCATTAAAAATAGCGGATTACGGTTATGTCCTTACAACGGGAAAAATATTTTTAAGTGGTACGTACAAAGATTTATTGGAAGAAGAAAAAGTACGGGAGCAATATTTGGGCGAAGGAAAATATAATCGCAGGGCGAAAGTGTGGAGTGGCTGATGGAGATTGATTATAATTTTTATAATACCATTCCCAAATTGTTTTGGCGTCAGGTAACAGAATTCTCTGATGATATATCGATTTGGGAAAAACAGGATGGTTTATGGAAATCCTTAACCTGGGGTGAGTATGGCGCAATTTCAAGAAATATTGGAAATGCATTGCTTGCATCGGGAATTAAAAAAGGGGAAAAAATATCCATCTTGAGTCAAACGCGACCCGAATGGGTTATGTGTGATATGGGGATTATATCTATCGGATGTGTCACGGCGCCCATCTATCACTCTAATACCAATGAACAGGTTTTTTATATCGCGAACCAAAGTGATAGTGTATTCGCTTTTGTAGAAGATCAGGAACAATTAGATAAAATGTTGGCTATTTGGGACCAATTACCCAACATTAAAAAGATTATAGTATTTGATCACTACTACCCGGCAGATCTTCCAAATGTCTATTCGTTAAAATCATTTATTGAACTGGGGCGTGAATATGGAAAAACACATGAAAACCAATTTGAACAATTAATTACATCCAGTCAGCCGGATGATCTGATTAGTTTTACATACACCTCAGGGACAACAGGAAACCCCAAAGCGGGGATGTACACCAGCCGGAATATTATTTCATGCGCCAGAGAATTGCCCAAAGCAATCGGGGTGACTAGGGATGATTTTTATGTTTGTTTTCTGCCCATGGCCCACATTGCAGAACGACTGGTGGGACACTTTATTCGCTTATTTACAGGTCATTCTGCTGCTTTTGCTGAAAGCATTGAAGATATGCCCCAGAATATCCGTCAAACAGGACCGACGGTTGTGTTTGGTACTCCCAGGGTGTGGGAAAAATTTTATGCCAAAATCATGACAGGGATTGGAGACGCTACATGGTTCCAAAAAAAGATATTTCACTGGGCAATCGATATCGGGAAAGCTGCCAGTGATAATAAAATAGCCGGTATTCATTCAAACATTTGGCTAAGATTAAAAACAAGAATTGCCCGTTTACTGGTTTTAGATAAAATAAAAGATATATTCGGTGGAAACATTCGTTGTATGCTTACAGGTGCCGCGCCAATATCAAAAGAAATTATCCACTTTTTCAATTGGGCGGGGCTGGAAGTATATGAAGCCTATGGCATGACCGAAACATCTGGAGTCATTACCACTCAATCTGAGGGAAAAACTAGAATTGGTTCCGTGGGGTTACCGATTAAAGGGACTGAAATCAAGATCATGGAAGATGGTGAGATCTGCTGCCGCGGGGAACAAAATATTCAGGGTTATTACAAAAATCAGGAGGCCACAAATGAGTTACTAAGGCCCGATGGTGAAGGGGGTTTTTGGCTACATACCGGTGATGTGGGCCATGTAGATGAGGATGGCTATTTATTCATCACCGATAGGAAAAAAGATATTATTATCACTGCCGGGGGGAAAAATGTGGCCCCCCAAAATATTGAAAATTTGATGAAAACCAGTCCATATATTTCCCAAGCCATGGTCCACGGGGATAAAAAGCCTTATCTCACCATGCTCGTCACACTAGATGAAGATGAGATCACTAAGTTCGCCCGGGACCAGAAAATTCTCTACCAGGATTTAGGGGATTTGACTAAAAAAGAAGAAGTGATCGACCTGCTGAATCATGTGATCAGGGAAAAAAATAAAGAATTGGCATCCTATGAATCCATAAAAAAATTTCGGATATTGGAAAAAGAATTAGATCAAGATAAGGATGAAGTTACGCCCACTTTGAAGGTGAAGCGTAAGGTGGTGACTGTGAATTACCAACACTTATTAAATAGCATGTATTAAATTTTTATAAAAATTTTCTTTTTATACATCCAAGCCAAGATAAGCCAAAACATAAATACATGGAATAATCCGAAAAGAAGCGACCCATTTATATCACCGGCAAATGGTTGAAATACAGTTTTATACAAATAACCATATCCGGAGATTAAAGCACCATCTATATCAAAACGAATCTTTAACATTATCTTTGTCCAGATACCGGAAAGGGCATAAAGAAAGATGGCATTCGCACCAAAAATGACGAATGGTTTCGTCCACCCGTTCATTCGTTTCACATCGATAAGCCAAATCATCCCCGCCAGAACAAGGGTACCGATACCCCCCGTAAATAAGACATAAGTGCTGGTCCAAAGCTGTTTATTGATGGGCATGGCAAATCCCCATAGCCATCCCAATATGATGAGCAGTGCCCCGAGGACGGCCATCCGCTGGCAGTTATCTTGATGATCTTTTGCAGTTTTAATCATGGTGCCCACTAAGAACCCAATCAGGACTGTCACTGCTGATGGAATCGTACTCAACAAGCCTTCGGGATCAAAAGGAATTCCCGTGCCTCTATACAAATGATCCTTTCCTAAGATAATGATATCAATTACGCCTTGAAGGTTCGTCTCTAAAGCATAGGGATCTACACCGGTCATCCAACCATGGCCCAAAAGGAGCAGCCAATAGCCAATTAATAATCCCATAGAAATTTGAACAATGCCTTTAATGTTTGCACGGACGACAATCATGCTGGCCAAAAAATAAGCCAATGCGATTCGTTGGAGGACACCCATAATTCGGAATTGAGACCAGTCCCAGTCCTGTCGGATGAAGGGAAATGCATTTAATAGTAATCCTATAGTAAAAATGGTGATGGTGCGGAATAGCACTTTTTTAAACAGGGGACCCCATTTGCAGAATTCATATTTCTCAAATGAGTAGCGCATGGAAATGCCCACAATAAAAAGGAAAAATGGAAAGACCAGATCCGTGAGTGTGCATCC
>LSCF01000061.1 GCA_001577025.1 Fidelibacterota bacterium TCS55
AATCGGTTTAAGTCCGCTGGATGTATATTTCTGATACTCCACGGCCATTATTGAAAAAGATGCGTCCAAAATGATGGCCGTGCTCCAATCTATTCGAACGACGGGACTGCCATTAGAAGATGTGGCCCAAGGGTTGAATCATCATTTTCGGAATTTGATTGTTGGATCAGTGCCCGATGGCGAAAGTCTTCTGGACTTAAATGAAGACCATAAAAAACAATATATAGCCCATGCAGCATTATGGGATGGGAAAGACCTCTTACGGGCGACTAAAGAATTAAATGCGCTAGAATTCAGCTTAAAACGGGTAACGCAGCCGGTGATTCACTTTGAAATGACAGCGATGAAATTAATGGAAATGGATACGTCCGTTTCTATCGGTGAATTACTGTCAGGTGCTAAACCGGCAGAAGTAAAAAAAAATCCTAAGCCTGTAGCCGAACCAATTGAAACCGCTCCGGAAAAGGTTGCGTATCAACCGGTAGAAGCTGTTGCACCGAAAGCACCATCGCCAAAAGTAGCAACACCACCGCCACCACCTGTAGAAGAAACACCGAAGGAAACAGTGCCTCAAGAGGAAGCACCAAAGCCCAATGGAAAAATATCCTTAGAAGCGATAGAAGAAAAATGGGGTGGACTCGTGGGTAAGGTCACGAAAGAGAGACCATCCATTGGTACAGCTTTAGAACATAGTGAGCCGGTTCAGCTTGATGGAAATAAATTGATTATCAATGTATATGATTTGCCCAAATTTAGTGTGGGCAATTTGAATCGGAACAATCAGGTGATTGAGCGGTTTGTAGAAGCACATTATGGTGTAGGACTCAAAATAAAAGCGGAACATGCGGAACGAAATGGAACGGACGCACCCAAAAATCCAGTGGCAAAGGAACCACCCGTATCCACTGCACCCTCACAAGATGGGGAAACAGTTGTATCCCGTGTGTTAGAAGTTTTTGACGGCGAAATTTTAAGATAGGAGAAAACATGTTTAATAAAGGCAACATGTCTAAAATGTTAAAACAGGCACAAGAAGTGCAAAAGCAAATTGAAAATGTGCAAAATGAATTGGACGACTTACATATTTCAGGTGAATCCGGCGGCGGTATGGTTAAAGCAACCGTGAATGGAAAAATGGAATTGCTCGATCTCAATCTGCAGGATGATATCTTGGAAGAAGATAAAGATATGATCGAAGATTTAATCATATCTGCAGTAAACAATGCCATGACCAAAGCCCAGGAAGAAAGTCAAAATCGCATGAGTGCGGTTACGGGTGGCATGATGGGCAATATGAAAATTCCGGGGATGTAGTTGCGTTCAATTCCCGATAGTATTGTTCGATTAATAGAGGAATTCTCACGATTCCCAGGTATTGGCCGCAAAACGGCCCAGCGGATGGCATTCCACGTATTGAAGTCACCCAATGATCAGGCGGTGCAGTTGGCTCAATCGGTTATGGATATGAAAACCAAAATCCAGTTTTGCTCGGTATGTCATGGGATTACGGAAGATGATCCCTGTGGCATATGCACCGATCCGAAGCGGGATGCATCATCCATTTGCATTGTTGAAGATGCTGCGGATGTTTATACATTCGAAAAATCCAATGCATTTCAAGGGGTGTACCATGTGTTGGGTGGTGTACTATCACCCTTAGATGGTATTGGTCCCGATGACCTGCACATTAATGGATTGATCGATCGGGCAAAGCCGGGCACAGAAGTGGTCATTGCGACCAATCCCAGCATCGAAGGTGAAGCTACAAGTTTGTATATTGCAAAGCTCCTGAAAGGGAAATCTGTGAAAGTGACACGACTTGCACGAGGATTACCTATGGGGGGCGACTTAGAATACATTGACGACGCAACCATTATGAGAGCCATGGAAGGCCGAACAGCCATATGATGACATTACCCAATATATTAACCTTTGGACGGATACTCCTGACTCCCGTATTTATTGTATGTCTTTTTGATGATTTCGCCGGCGCACACATTTGGGCGTTGGTCATATTTATTGTGGCATCCATCACGGACGCGTATGACGGCTATTATGCGCGAAAAAACAACATGGTAACAGATACGGGACGTTTTTTGGATCCGCTTGCAGATAAAATTTTGGTATCGTCTGCGTTTATTTCTTTCGCCATTATGAATTTAATCGACTTTTGGATGGTGGGCCTTATCATATTCCGGGATATGTTTGTCACTGGGCTTCGGGTGATAATGTCACGGTATGGGTTTACCATGATGACCAGTAAAATTGCAAAATCCAAAACTGGAGTCCAGATTGGGATTATTATATTCACATTACTCTTCCTGAGCTTGAAGGGATTAAACTGGGTATTGTCCAATGAAATTCATGGATTTATCCATGAATATGAATTGGTGTATTATTTGACGCTCATTGCAGCATTATTCACATTATTTACGGGATGGACTTACATCCAGGAAAATCGTAAAGCGATTAAAGAAATAATGAATTAATCCATGAATCGTCAGGCAGCCGAATGGATTGGAACTGTTTTTAATATTGGTAAGCTGCCATTAGCCCCCGGTACGTGGGCCAGCCTCATCGCCACCATTTGTTGGTATTTTCTATTCCAGAATCAAGATCCAATCCTATTGCCCATTATCACTGCCTTTTTATTTTTGTTAGGCAGTCTCGCAGCAGATACGATAATTCTAGATTCAAAAGATCATGACCCTTCGCGTATTGTCATTGATGAATGGGTAGGACAATGGATTGCATTTACCATGATGCCCATTAATCTGACCACAGCAATCGTTGGTTTTTTAGCTTTTCGTATTTTTGATATTACAAAAATTGGTCCGATCAGACGGATGGAGAAACTCCCTGGCGGTTGGGGAGTGATGGCGGATGATGTAATGGCGGGTATTATGACTTATTTTGTCATATTGTTTGTTTATTGGATGATGAATTGAACATTGGTCTCATCACCATTGGGGCAGAATTATTGAATGGTGCCCGCACAGATACCAATGCTGCTTGGATTGGGCAGGAAGTCATCCCCGTAGGCGGTAATATCAAATGGCATATGACTGTGAATGATGATAGCCATTCCATTGAATCGGCTTTAAATAGTGTGCCAAAAGAAATTGAGTTGGTGTTATGCACAGGCGGTTTGGGTCCGACACATGACGATATAACTGCTACGATATTGTATCAATATTTCGGTGCAGAAGCTGAATTTGATGAAGCTTACTGGAAATTATTAACAGAAAAGTTCGCAGCGCGAGAAAGAGTTATTCCAGAATCAAATCGAAACCAAGCCATGAAACCAAATATAGGAGAAGTGATTCCTAATCCGGTGGGTTCTGCAAGGGGTCTTCATTTTAGTAATGATCATTTTCATTTATTCGCCATGCCCGGTGTGCCCGCAGAAATGAAAAGTATGATGAAAAATACGGTACTTCCCTGGATTAACGATAAATCAGACAAAGAATCGGTCGTAACCACGTGGCGAACAACAGGCATCATGGAATCGGTCTTATTTGAACGTCTCGATCCAGTGCTGAAAAATCATCCGGAAGTACACATTGCATTTTTACCAAAATTTACCGGCGTTGATTTACGCATATCATCTGACAATCAATCATCCATGGACGCATTTTTTGACGAAGCAAAAGCCATTGTTGAAAAATATCATTTTGGTGATGAAGGGACAGAACTGGAAGATGCCTTGGGGGCCTTATTGATAAAAACAGGAAAGACCATTGCCACGGCAGAATCCTGTACTGGTGGTTTAATCGGTGATCGACTGACCAATGTGTCTGGGAGTTCATCATTTTATAAGGGTGGTGTGATTGCTTATAGCAATACAATCAAAGTGAAAACGCTGAATGTAAACCAATTCACTTTGGATAACCATGGTGCCGTGAGTGAAGAAACAGCCTTGGAGATGGCCAGAGGTGTGCGCATATCTATGGATGCAGAAATTGGTTTATCCACAACAGGAATTGCAGGTCCAACGGGCGGCACAGATGAAAAACCGGTTGGGTTGGTTTATGTGGGAATTAGTACAGATGGTTATGAAAAAGTTTATCGATTCAAATTTACGCCCCACCGTAAAACGAATAAATTGATGACGAGTCAGGCTGCATTAAATATTACACGGATTTATTTATTGAATGGATCATAAACTGATTCGGACATTTGTTGCTGTTCCGGTTCCAGAGCCCGTATTGGCATTACAAAAAACCCTTCGCTCTACGATTGATCCAAAACGGGGAAAAATTAAATGGGTCCGCCCGGATCAACTCCATCTTACACTTAAATTTATCGGTTATACACCGGAATCTTCATTTGATGATATTCGGTCTGTATTGGATGGCATTGCAAATAATACACGCCCAATTCAATTAAACATCGAAGGGACGGGTTGCTTCCCTAAAAAAGAAAGACCGCGCGTACTATGGGCCGGCATACAGGGAGAGACAGAAAAGCTCAATACCCTGGTAAAAGCTACTCAATCTGCGTTGGATCCACTTGGGTTTTTTAAAGATGATAAGCCATACCACCCACATATTACATTGGGTCGGGCACGATATCCCCAGAAAGTTACACCGGATGTATCGTCCTTTTTAGACGCTCCATATTCCGGCATCCCATTTGGGATAGAAAAAATTCAATTTATCAGCAGTGAACTCTTCCCTAATGGGCCAGTATATACTATTTTAAGCACTCACTTTTTTATGAATAATTCAGTTTAGGAGCGTACATGGCTGCCGCAACAGATAAAAAAACAAAAGCATTAGAACTGGCAATTACCCAAGTGGATCGACAATTTGGCAAAGGATCAATTATGCGTCTTGGAGGCGATCAGCCGGTTATGTCTTCCAATAGCATTTCAACGGGGTGTTTATCTTTAGATGTGGCCTTAGGTGTTGGTGGAATTCCTCGCGGTAGAATCATTGAAATTTATGGTCCTGAATCATCGGGTAAAACCACATTGGCTTTGCATATTGTAGCTGAAGCCCAAAAAGCCGGTGGGTATGCTGCATTTATTGATGCAGAACATGCTATGGATCCCCAATATTCCCAAAAGCTCGGCGTGAATTTGGAAGAAATACTCGTTTCCCAACCAGATACTGGCGAACAAGCGTTGGAAATCACGGAGACACTTGTTAGAAGTGGTGCACTGGATGTGATTGTAATCGACTCCGTAGCTGCATTGGTACCTCGTGCCGAATTAGAAGGTGAAATGGGTGATACCCATGTAGGTCTTCAAGCGAGGCTTATGTCTCAAGCATTACGCAAATTGACTGGAACCGTGAGTCGCTCCAATACTGCTGTCATATTTATTAACCAAATTCGTGAAAAGATTGGTGTTATGTTTGGCAACCCAGAGACAACCCCTGGTGGCCGTGCCTTAAAATTTTACACATCAGTTCGAATGGATATTCGCCGTATCACCACTATTAAAGACGGACAGGATGCAGTGGGAAATCGCACTCGTGTAAAAGTAGTGAAAAACAAAGTGGCCCCCCCATTCAAGCAAACGGAATTTGATATCATGTACAACCAAGGAATTTCTGTTGAAGGCGATATTATCGACTTGGCCTTAAAAGGTGATATCGTGCAGAAAATGGGTTCATGGTTTTCTTATGGCGATATGAAAATTGGCCAAGGCCGTGAAAATGCAAAACAATTCTTAATAGATAACGATGACGTGAGAGAAGAAATAGTCGAAAAGGTTAAAAACTTTATGGGCTTAGAAGAAGCACCGCCAGAGAATGGCGAATCGTAAGATTATCAGAATTAAGCGATCCACAAAATATAGTGATCGCATTATTGTTCATTTAGATGATAAAAGCGTCTTCAGGATTCCTGAGGACGTTTTTGTTTTGAACCCATTGCAGGTGGATGATGAAGTATCAACAGAAACAATTGAATCCTTCGGTAAAAAGATGCGACTCCAAGAAGCAAAAGATGCAGGGTATCGCCTTTTGGGATTCCGTATGCGGAGTATTGCTGAAATGCGGAAACGGCTCAAAGAAAAAGATTTTAATGAAGATGAGATTGATTATGCCGTGAATCAAATGATTGAACTCAAATATTTGGATGACAATGCATTTGGGAAAGCGTTTGTTCGAGAAAAAGTGAAAAATAAAAAAATTGGCCCCATGGCATTGCGGTCAGAATTGGTACCCCATTTTTTACCTTCAGAATTGGTGGATCAATTGATTCAAGATATATATACAGAATTTGACCCCCATGGCTTGATTGAAGCCCACTTAAAGAAAAGGGGGGTAAAACGGAAAAACCCCCTGGATCAAAAATCTCAAAAACGAATGAATGACTTTTTAGCTCGAAAAGGGTTTTATTGGGATTCTATTCGTGAAGTATATCTAGAATGGGGATTGTTGTAGCCTTCGGGAACCCCTTTGCGTATAAAGTAATATGAAAATAACAAACACCTCCATTCAAAAAGTATTGGGCCGAATACCCAATAAAGACGAATCTAAATTTTTAACGGCATTTCGACAATCGGTTTCACTCCAAAATACATATCTACGCGAAACTGAACAAATTCTCACCCAAAGTTCTTTTCAATCGCCACTTATGCTGATTACTCAGGGGAATCAAGATGTACGTGGGCAGATGGCTGTTCATACACTCAATGCTAAGAATGGTACTAAAATTAATGCCATCAAAACAACTGATGGTTCCATGTTGATAGGGAAGATGTCTAGTGAGAATGATGATCGTAACCCTGAAAATGGCAAACTCTACTTTTTAAAGGGCACCAAACAAGAATCGGTCATCAATGCATTAGAAAAAATGAATTTGATTATGAAAATGATCGCCATACCTAAATCTGGATTGGGCCATGGTTTATTTACCCTATTAGATGGAAATAAATGTGGTATTCTACTGAATAAGTCTGTGATGCTATATATTTCAAGTAAACGAGGACATGGTATTCTAATTCATGTGGATAAGCGATCAATCTCCAACCTGGAGGCGAATGCTTCATTACATCAAAAACTCCTCCCAGTAGGGTCAATAATAAGGGAATCAGCCATAAATATCGCGGAAAAAGATCAAACGATAGGACATCTTCCTCTGCAGTTATTACGGATGATGGCGAATTATGATCGATCCACGGATGAAATCAAAATGCAGATAGAAACGCCACAATATGATCTACCCTCTATCAAAGAAAAGAAATCATATAATAATGAATTAAAGGGATTACTAGCCGATATTCCCAAAAGGAGCGCTGTTTCTATAATCGCAAAAAGGGGTGGAGCCTTTGGATATGCAACACACACAAACGATTATATTCAATATGAAGATTATGAAATGGGTGCAATTGCTGCCATCACCAATGGGGCACGCCATTTAATATGCAGAGGCATCCGTCCGGAAGTGGCAACGGGGTTTCTCTCTTTGCCTAAGGGAAATGTACCAGAAAAAGGTTCGTTTCTAAAGGGCGTTAAAATGGCCGGTAACGCATTAAATATCACAATGGATCATTTTGCCTTTGATGATACTACAGATCAACCATTAGGCCAATTTTATGTGGCAGGTCAGCGGATAATTCATTCGGATTTCCCCAGTACTTTTCAATCTTCAGATCAGTTTATTTCCATTTTAGGCAGTCATCGGGGTGAGCTGGGTGGGAGTCGGTATTTGTCCCTGCAGAAAATGGATAATAAAGGTGCAAAGCCGGCAGTTGATTTGACCATGGAATCTCGCTTGCAGGATGCGGTGTTAACGGGGATTCATAGTGGATTGATTCAATCGGCACTGCCTATCGGTCGTGGGGGGATTGCCACCACCATCGGTCGGTCATTTTCTAAATCATCAATAGGTGCTCGGATTCATTTTTCAAGGAAATTGACGGCGCCAGAACTTCTATTTGGTGAAACGCAGGGATTGGTTTTAGTCACAATTAATGAAATGGATTTAATGGAATTTGAACGGGTATGTATGAATATTGGTGTTCCCGCCACCACCATTGGCCGTGTTACGAATGATGGACTATATACATTTAATGAATTCATAAAATTGTCTGTAGATTCACTGCTCAAATGAGCAATCCATATAAAATAACATCTCCTGAGGGCAAAGTAGTTTCGGTACGGAATATTTATTGTATCGGCCGGAATTATCTCGATCATATTCAAGAATTGAATAATGAGAAACCGGATGCACCTTTCTATTTTCAAAAATCACTCTCTGCGCTGAATACGACTGATATTATTCAATTGCCAAAAGATCGTGAAATTCACCATGAATTAGAAATAACGGTATTAATCAATAAAGATGGTGAATCAATTCCCAGTCAAGATGCAGGTTTATATATCGGTGGATATGGGTTGGGTTTAGATCTTACGGACCGTTCTTTACAAAATGAATTAAAAGAGAAACAGTTGCCCTGGTTATTGGCGAAATCATTTAAAGGGTCGGCGGTGATTACCGAATTTCAAATGGAAGAGATTACAGATCCTTTTTGGTTAACCATCAATGGAGAGAAAAGGCAAGGGGGAGAAGTGACGCAAATGATTCATACTATTCCGGATCAAATTGCATATTTATCGAATATGATTCCCTTAATGAAGGGCGACATTTTATTTACAGGTACACCTAAGGGCGTGGGGCCTATTCAATCAGGTGACGTCCTTGAAATGGGAATTGGAGCTCAGTCCGTCAAAAGACTAACGGCTCAATGATGCAACCATTGGTGATGTAAAATGCAACATGGCTTCGTGAATCGATCCATTGGACGCTAAAATTTGTTGATTGTGGATGGAAAAATCATTACCATCCATTTTCGTAACCGTACCACCCGCTTCTTTCACCATCAGAATTCCTGCCGCTGTATCCCAGGGGTGGAGATCAAATTCCCAAAATCCATCCACCAAGCCAGATGCTACATGACATAGGTCAATCGAAGCCGCACCCAAGCGCCGTACACCTTGAGTACAATCTGTAAATGCTTTGAATAAATCCATATTGGCGTGCCATTTAGCTTCATGTTCATACCCGAATCCTGTAACCAGTAAAGATTGACTTAAATCCACTGTATCTGATACGTGGATAAGTTTGTCATCACAATAGGCGCCTATACCTTTGGCGGCCGTATATAAGTGATTGGCGGGTAATTCGAGGACAGCACCAACAACAGGATTATTCTCATATAGACAGGCAATGGATACACCAAAGGATGGATATCCGTGCACGAAATTGGTAGTACCGTCTAAAGGGTCAATCACCCATAGAAAATCGGAATCTGAGTCTCGCTGCCCACTTTCTTCGGCCAAAATACTATGAGAAGGAAAAACATCCGTTATGTGCTCAATGATGGTGCGTTCTGAAAGTGTATCCGTTTCTGTGACCAAGTCCGTGCGGCCTTTATGGGCCACCATTCTTGGTTGATCTAATGCATCCAGTATATGTTTCCCGGACGCATTGGCTGCATCTACGGCGCAGGATAAAAGTGAATTATAGTCCATAAATAATTACCCCGCCTAAACAGGCGGGGTAATCCTTACCGGTTAGATATATTAATCTACTTATATGCTTTGTGCTCCATTGAAAAATAGTCATTGGTCATTTTCTTCAAGGCGCCTGATAATAGAATAATGGATATCAAGTTGGGGAACGTCATGAATCCTAATGCGGCGTCACCGAAGGACCAGATGGCCTCTAGGCTGGCAATAGCACCGATAAAAACAAACAGGATATAGAACATTCTGTAGGTGGGAATGGAGTCTTCACCGAATAAATATTCCGTGGCGCGATCACCGTAAAATGACCAGCTGATTACTGTAGAAATGGCAAATAGTAACACGCCCAGTGTAATGATTTTATCTCCGTAGGGGAAAATCCATGACAGACCCGTT
>LSCF01000062.1 GCA_001577025.1 Fidelibacterota bacterium TCS55
CATTGAGAAAGGGTGGCAATAATGTGAAAGGCGGTATATTGGCATCGGACGCATTTTTCCCATTTCGGGACAGTATTGACGCCATCAAAAATTCAGGAATTGTGTTGGTGGTTCAGCCCGGTGGGTCGGTTCGAGATCAGGAGGTGATCGACGCTTGTGACGAATACGGAATCGCGATGATCTTTACCGGAACGCGGTGTTTTAAACATTAATTCTATTAAGCTCTGCGTGTTCGGGGTAAAAGTTGCCCGAACACTTTAACGCATAAAATCTTTATTGTTGTTTAGCCGCCCACCATTTAGATTTTCACCATCATAGGCAAAGGAAAGAAGCATGAAAAAACGAAAATCGTTATTGCTTGTTACTTTATTTATTTTATCATTCGCAAGCGGTCAAGACTCCGAGATTGATTCTCTTGAGCAAGCCGCGCGGGAACAATGGATTGGAAACACTGCCCCAGGTTGGTCTTTAAAATCTGAAGATGGGCATTATGAGTTTCTCCAAAACTGGACTGCTCCCAAAAATAAACAATTAAGAAAACCATCTATACAGCTTGAGCGGCATTTGGTTGTCCTCATATTTTATGGAAGCTGGTGCCCCCCTTGTGTTGCTCAATTGGATCCATTGGAAGAGGTCTATCAAAAATACAAAAAAAAAAATATAAAATTTTTCATTATAGATAATACTGAACTGGCCAGGAAAAAATATCGCAATAGTGAGTGGGATGGTTTTAGAAATGCTCCCTTAACCAAAGATCTATTTAAAGAAGGGGGAATAACCATTCCTTTTCTTGAGGAAAAGAACCATGGAGTATTTAGAAAATATGAAATTGAGGCTATTCCTACAGTTTTTGTCATCGATCAATTTCAAACAATTCGGGAGATTTTCAGGGGTTTTACAAAAGAAGAAGCTGATGAATTCAAGAGAGATCTTTCTAGTGAAATTCATCAACTTTTAGAGGATTAATAAACAACTTATTAATAACTCGGTACACTCGGATCCACCAGTTGTGACCAGGCGTCAATTCCCCCCTCCAGATTTGTCACATTAAAACCCCGGGGTTCTAAAAATTGGCAAACTTGAGCAGACCGCACACCACTGTGACACATGACCACAATAGGTATTTTTTTATCTAATTCTTCAAAACGAATTGGAATCGCTCCCATGGGAATGTGGACGTGGGGATCAACCCTAGCAAAGGTCGCCTCATGGGGCTCTCGTACATCCAATAATATATATTTATCTTCTGTGTCCTGCTTTGCCTTGAGGGCAATTACATCCATTTTCTTCATTTGAAAGCATTTCCTTAGTCTTCAGTTTTTATATTACATTCTAATAATAAACTTCCGAAATATTCTATGAAAACAAAACTAGTTCTTCTCGTTGGCCTCTTTATTCTTGCTGGATGCACGTCCAATGGCGTTGAGCGTAAGCCATCAAAGCCTAGAGGCTTCATTTCTTATGAAGAAATACAGACCATTACTGGCGCCACCACCGCCCGGGATATTGTGGCGTTGGCCCGACCTTTTTGGCTCCGGGGCAAGGGCATCGACCCCCAAGTATATATGAATAATATCCCCATGGGGAGTGTGGAGGCATTAGATAGAGTGTCCATTAGCTCTATTAAAGAAATCCGATACTTATCCCCAAGTGAGGCCACCACCATGTTTGGTACGAATAATATGGGTGGCGTAATCAGCATTAAGTCCCAATAGATAACAGGCGCGTTTCATCTGAAATCATTTCGCCTATATGTTGGGCGAGGATATGGGCTCTAGCCGGATATGTGTTCACCGTCCATGGGATAATTTTAATTTGTCTTTTATTGCAATAATCCAATAGCCCTTTATTTATTAGATCCGCCCGGGGATGAATATTCTCCGCACCAGATAGTTGATATAGGCGGAGTGCGGATAATGATTTAATTAAAAATCCTGTTTTTATATTTCGACTTAACAGCCGGATCGCACGCAATATTAATGGATTAAAACTAGATATCATTGATTTGCGTTCTCGATTGTGCATTTTAATAAGATTGACTGTTCGGGCTGCAGCGGCAAATTCGAAAAGAGTTCTTGATTTAATTTCTATATTTAAATACATCGTATTGGGCAACTTTTTTAAAACATCTTCTAATCGTGGAATCTTTTCTTTTCTGCCCGTGATTGGGTGAGTGGCCAAACAGGAGTTAATCTCTGCGTCACTGAGATCGGGAATATATCCAAACCCGTCTGTTTCTCGCTCCAAATCGTGGTTGTGAGAACAGTAAATCGTTTTGTTTTTCGACATTACCACATCCAATTCGATCGCCTCAAATCCCGCCTTTATTGCATCACTATATGCCCCTAGGGTGTTTTCAGGATAGGTTGACTTAACCCCTCGGTGGCTCATCAACGGTATTTTATTTCCATACAGATCTTTCATGTGCTTTTAATTTAAACAGACTTTAGACCTAAAAACAAAAAAGCCCCATTTCAAGCAATCAAAATAGGGCTTCTGACTTATAGCATATCGGGTAAATCAACAACATATCAGAAAAGAACTAAAGAAAAATGTTGTGGCCGACTTCGCTCAATATTCTATTGAAAAAGAATTGATATTGCTTTCTCGCTTCTTCTCTACATCAAAGGCTTCAGATATTACTATTATCATGTGTAAAATCTCGCCTTAATTTTGGAACTTATAGAATGATTATGACTATAGCCATTGCCGCATTTTTTATTGTGGTAATCATGTTTATTATAGACGCTAGCCGGGATCAGGTGATCACCAGCCAGATATCTACTTATCTCCAACCCTTCGCTGCTGAAACGATTGTAAAGCACAATTATAGCGCCAAGCCTAAAATGGTGTGGAATACCATTACAAAACTTTCTGATTATAATTTTTGGTTCCCCGGCGTACTGCGTGTTTTACCCGTGGTGCAAACTGATCGCTATGTCCATAAGTATTCCTTCGAACAATTTGATTGCGCTCCTGGCGCCGCCATTCGAATCCGACCGTTCAGCTTGTCCCCAGCCTTTCGTGGACAAATCACATCCGTTGAAGATCAAAAACAATTTGCATTAAAAATGCGCTTTAACCCCTTTCATAAAGAAACGGTTGTTTTTAATCTCGCTCCGTCACCAGAGGGCACAGAGGTCACCTGCCGCCGAACAAGCCGCGGTTTATTTTCATGGATGACCTTGTGGGGTTTTACCACCAGTAAATCCAAAATTTTAGATAATCTTGGATACTTTATTCCTGAAGAGGTGGTTGAAGACGATCAAAATCAATCAGCGGAACAGGCATCGGGGCCACAGTATAGCCGAGAAGCAATTATCGCCCGCGCCGTACAAGCGGGTTTAGATGGCAATATGGATTTGGTTCATGCCATCCCAGATAAACCCACGCGAGGTATGGCAAAAGCCATGTTGGTCCAGTCCAAACGAAAAGGCAATGTGATGCCCGATCATTTAGTAAAGGCGCTTTCAGAAGAACCTGTTGAAGGATCTCCCGCTGCTCCTGCACCAACAGAAAGCAGTGGTGGTGGGTTGCCCTCATTTTCAAATCCTGAAGACTTATTTGCCTTTGTTGTAAACAAGGCCCTCGATGGCGACGATGAGCCTATTAATGCAATCACCGATAAACCCACCCGGGGCAAAGCCAAGGCAATGATGGTTAAAATTAAACGGGGATCGGTTGACCGTCCCGCCATGCCAGAAGTTTCAGCTGCGCCTGAAGCGGCACCGGCAGTTGAAGCGCCGACCTCATCTGGCGAAGAGTCTGAAGAAGATATGATTGCACGCCTCGTGGATGCGGGCGTTAATGGTAACATGGATGAAATCAATGCCTTAGATGATAGAGTCATCCGAGGAAAAATAAAGGCAGCAATCGTGAAAGCGAAGCGGGCGAAAGGATAGCGCCCACTCGATAGTATATCTATTTTATTTTATATTGATATTGATCAATTCCTGCGTCTGGCAAAACAGGAATCTTTTTCTCTAAAACCAACTCCATCTCTTTAACTGAATCAGAAAAAAGCGGTATGCCCTCCCCAAAAATCAAGGGGTGTGGTGTAAGATAGGCGTGAGTCAGATAATCAAAAAATCTCGCGTTTGTTTTTCCGCCGCCAGCTATAAAACATTTTTCGGAATTTAAATTTTTTAAAATTTCCCCCGGGTTATCGTTACGGTGGACAACAATTATGTCCCTACCCGTAAGTGCTTTTTGAATACAATTAAACGTGTTCGATCCCATAATCACGGGGAATCCCATGGTTTGTTCTTTAAACAAGTGAAGGTCTTTCGACCAAGTGACCGTCTCGCTTTTGTGGCGAGCAATGAAGCCGTCCTGCGTTACGGCGGCAATTAATATTACATCCACGAACGGTTATTCAAATGTGCCAGCAGCAACTGTTACCAATTGGTCTGGGTTAATATAAGATTTAATGGCCCCATTCACTTTGTCTAGAGACAGACTGTTTATTATGTCGGGATAAGTATCAAGATGGCCAATGGGTTTTCCTCGCTCGGCGTTAGTTAATATTTGTGCCGTAAGGCCACTGGTTGTATCCATCCCCACCTTATAAGCGCCCGTAATTGTTGTTTTTTTCGCCGAAAGCTCTTCTTCCGCTACACCAGATTTATACCATTTTTCAATTTCTTCTATCGTTGCTTTTTTCCCTTTAGATATAGCATCGGGGGCAAAAGTGCCCCAAGTGCTCCAGTATCCATCAGCGCCAAACGCTACGCCGGAAACTGAAGAACCGATCCCATAAGTGAGCCCCTGTTGGTCTCTTACGGTTTGCATAAGGCGGGCGGAAAAGTTTCCCCCTAAAATATATACACCCATCATAAGTGCATAATAATCCTCATGGTCTCTATCAATGCCAATGGGCTGTCCTATGTATAAATCCGCGCTGGTTTTGTCTGGAACGTGGATGGTTTTGTTTTCTCGTTTACTTTCATTCGCCTTACATCTTATGGGTAGTGGCCCTGTATCCTGCGTCGCCCATCCGCCAAATTCATTTTTGATGCAATCTTCTAGCTCATTTGCGTCAACGTCCCCGGTCGCTACAATGTTTATGCTTCCCAACCCGTATCGTTTGTTATAAAAATCGATAATATCCGACCGGGTTAGCTTTTCCACGCTATTTATGGTATGATCCAAAGAAAATCGATAGTTCGGATGATCCTCCGGGTAAAGTGTCTGCAGTAAGCCAATAGATGCCAATTTTTTTGTGTCTTCTTTCGCCCGCGTAAGGTTGCCAACCACTCTTGTTTTTAGCGTTGATAGTTCCTTCTCCGGAAAGCTTGGGGTGCGCAATTGTTCAACCAATAGAGCAATGACCGTATTGAGATTTTCTTTTAAACAATGTGCTGAAAATTGTGTGTGATGCCGGTTCGACATAAAATGAATTTCTGCCCCAACCGATTCCAATTGATCGCTAATCTCATATTTATCTTTCTTTTTGGTTCCTTTATCCAACATAGAGGCGGTAATGGTCGCTGCTTGTTCTTTATGACTTTGACTATATAGAGCGCCTCCCAAAAAGCTACCCGAAAGGGTAACTATATCCATCGCGCCCGTTTTCATTACATATGAAGAAAGGCCCTCAATCGGTGTGCTTTGTTTTACTCGATCTTTAAAATTGCCCATGATTATTTTGGATCCAGAGCAATAAAATAGCCCACAGTTGATTGGTTTTCTTTAAGATATGTTTTAGCGGCCTCTTGAATCTCTGAACCAGAAACGGATTCAATATTATCCATAAATGTTGTATAAAACGTCCAATCACCAATTGCAATGGCTTCGTTTAGAGCGCTGGCAACAGCATGGGAACCATCCCGACTATATGCCACAGATGCGCGCATTTGGGCCTTTGCGCGATTGAGTTCACTTGAAGAAACGCCGTTCTTGATGGTGTCTTCATATTCATTTAAAATAATTTCTTCTACCTTGTGGTGATCAACCCCCGGCGTCAAAAACGCATATGTAATAAATAGACCATTGTCTTTAAAGGGAAAATCATACATAAAGATTGAGGTTGCCAACCCTTGATCTATAATTTTTTTATGAAATCGGCTGGTCTTCCCATCTGCGAGAATCTTGCCCAAAAGTTGAAAGCTGTAGGTGTCGCGGTGAAGCCCTTCTGGCGTCTTGTGGGCAACCCCAACAATGCTGGTTTGCCCAATTCGCTTTACCGTTGTTCGTCGTGGTCCTTCTTGCGCTGGCTCTTCTGTGTACATTTCAGGAATTTTATTTTCGCAGGCAGTGTGTTCGCCAAAGTGTTTTTTTATTAAACTCAGCGCCTCTTTTTTATCAAAGTCTCCGATGACTGTTGCTGTTGCGTTGTTGGGCCAATAGTATGTGTGGTAAAACTCCTGAAGTCGTTCTGTAGAAACATTTTCAATATCGGAGCGCCACCCAATTGTGGAGTGGTGATAGGGGTGGGCTTGATAGGCTGTGGCCCAGATATTTTTATCTAAGACATCAAAGGGGCTGTTTTCACCGCGCTCATACTCATTCCGAACAACTGTCATTTCGGGTTGTCTGTCTTCGTCTCTTAAAAAAGCATATCGCATGCGATCAGACTCTATAGCAATTGCGCGCTCAAGGTGCTCGCTGGGAACGACTTCAAAGTAATTGGTTCGGTCGTTCCACGTGGTGGCGTTGATTTGAGCACCAAGGTTTTGGAGCTCTGTCCAAATTGCCGTCCCCTTTTCTTTGTTAAAGTTTCTAGAGCCTTTGAACATGAGGTGTTCTAAAAGGTGTGTGGCGCCTGTATGTCCTATTGCTTCATTTCGAGAACCCACATGGTAAGTAACCATAAATGTGGCCACTGGTGCAGATGGATCCTCTAAAACCAATACAGTTAGGTTGTTTTTCTTTAGTGTGTATTCTTCAATACCGCCAGACGATTTGACAAAGTCAAACCCGTCATGGAGTTGGTTATTTTTTGGGGACATATAAATCCGTAATGGTGCCTTCAAATACCTCTGCGGCCATAGCAAACGTTTCTCCCAGGGTGGGGTGGGGATGAATGGTTAGGCCAATGTCTTCTGCATCGGCGCCCATCTCAATGGCCAACATTCCTTCGGATATCATATCACCGGCACCCGGGCCAACAATGCCAACCCCCAAAACTTGTTTGGATTCCGGATCGAACAAAATTTTTGTTTTACCTTGGTTCGCGCCCATGGCAATGGCCTTCCCGCTGGCAGCCCAGGGGAATTCACCTTTTTCGTAAGGCACTTCGCTTTCCTTCGCTTCTGTTTCTGTAAGTCCGGCCCAAGCCACTTCCGGATCCGTATACACCACCGATGGGATTGCCCGCACATCAAATGCTGCAGGATGACCGGAAGCCACCTCAGCGGCGACTTTTCCCTCGTGGGTTGCTTTGTGAGCCAATGTGGGGTCACCTACAATATCGCCAATTGCAAAAATGTTTTTTACTGATGTTCGTTGATACACATCTACATCAATGAACCCTCGTTCATTTACATGAACATCTGTGGCCTCTAAATTCAACAAACCGGTATTGGGTTTACGTCCCACCGACACTAATACTTTATTAAAACTGTCTGTTGAGATTCCTTTTTCATTCTCAACGGTAATGGTTAAAGTATCATCTTCATTGGGCTCAACTTTTGTGACCTTGGAAGAAATCAGAATAGACTCGAATTGTTTTTTCAATTTTCGCTGAAGCGGCTTCATTAAGTCCGGATCAGTGCCGGGAAGCAAATTGGGTAAAAATTCCACTACAGAAACTTGAGAGCCCAAGACTGCATATACTTGTCCCAATTCCAAGCCAATGACCCCGCCACCGATGACTAATAATCTTTCAGGAATATCTTCCAAATCCAGTGCTGTACGTGAAGTCAAGACAGATGGATGGTCTACAGGTACACCCGGAATCATAGCCGATGTGGATCCGCCGGCGATAATGCATTGGTCAAATGTCACTGCTACATCGCCGGAATCCGTTTGAACAATTAATTCTGAATCGGATGTAAAGGAAGCCAAACCTTGAAGGGTTTCCACTTTTCTGGCTTTCGCCATTTGGGCAATGCCGCCATTTAACAGAGATACAATCTTGTTTTTGTGGGCTCGAATTTGATCAATATCAATCTCCGGTTCGCCATAGGTCACGCCCATTTTTTTAAGATGACTTGCCTCATCCATGACCTTGGAAATATGAAGCAATGCTTTGGATGGGATACAACCGCGATTGAGACATACACCACCCAATTCTGGATCTCGGTCAATGAGTAAAACTTGTTTCCCAAGGTCAGCAGCCCGAAAGGCTGCAGCATACCCGCCAGGACCAGCGCCGATGACTACAATCTCTATTTGTTTAGATTCTCCCATTGGCGTTAGACTTTAAAAAGATCTAAATCTGTGAGCGTTGTTGCAAACTTTGATGTAAACGCAGCGGCGGCAGCGCCATCAATCACCCGATGATCATACGACAAAGAAAAAGGCATGATATACCTTGCTGAGAACTCTCCAGACGATTTATCAAAAACTTGTTTCCATGCGCTTCGCGAAACGCCCATAATGGCAACCTCCGGGGGATTCACAATAGGTGAAAACGCTGTCCCTCCAATGCCGCCCAAACTTGAGATCGTGAATGTTCCGCCTTTCATTTCGTCCGGTTTTAATTTTTTATCTCTGGCTCGTGTGCTTAAGTCCATGAGTTCCTCTGAAAGTTCATAAATGGATTTTTGATCCACATCTCTTACCACAGGAACTGTAAGCCCGCTCGGTGTATCTACAGCGATGCCTAAATGATAATAATTTTTGAAAACTAAATTTTGGCCGGTATGATCTAGGGAACTGTTGAGCTCGGGCATTTCCTTTAATACCACGGCAGTGGCTTTCATTAAAAAGGGCAGAAAGGTGACTTTAATATTTTTTTCAGCGCCGGCTGTTTTCATTTCTTTTCGTAAAGCATCCAGTTCTGTGATATTTGCTTCATCAAATTGCGTTACATGTGGAATCGACTGCCAAGCCTGTTGGAGGCGCTCGCCGGTGATACGTTTGATGCGAGTGAGTTTTTGAACTTCAATGTCTCCCCATTGCGAAAAATCAATTTCCGGTTGTGGTGCAGGCAACGTTCCGGAGGACATGGCCATCTGAAGTTTGATATAGGCATTAAGGTCGTCTTTTGTAATGCGTCCCTTCAGGCCCGTACCTTGAATCATTTGGAGATTAATTCCTAATTCCCGAGCCAAGCGGCGGACACCGGGGGAAGCAAACACATGATCCATTGACCCTCTATCTTCTAATGCCGGGATTGGGGTCGTTTCTGATATTTCTGGTTCTAGATCGGCGGTTGGTTCGATTTCTTCTTCCACGGCGGTTTCCGGTTCACCATCCTCACCGTTTGTGTCAGACACTTCTATTTTCATCAGGAGGTGGCCTGTTTTTAATTCATCTCCTGCAGCCACCAATATGTCTTTAACTATTCCACTAACTTCAGCGGGAATTTCCATGGATGCTTTATCCGATTCTAAAACAAGAATGGTATCATCAGGGGAAACAGTATCACCGGAAGTAACGGACACTTCACTGACTTCAGCGCCTTCGATGCCTTCACCCAAATCCGGTAGAATAATTTCTTTAATCATGGTTCATCCTAAACTGTGATGGGACTCGGTTTCTCCGGGTCTATATTATATTTTTTCATAACTTCATCCGCTTTGGACATATCCATTTTCCCATCCAGCGCTAAACTC
>LSCF01000063.1 GCA_001577025.1 Fidelibacterota bacterium TCS55
CAACTCGCAATTTTTATTGTTGAAAAATTATTTTCAACAAAAGATGAATAAATTCAATATATCCGGACTTATTCATTTATCTATAGTTTACATCCTATGGGGTAGTACATACCTAGCCATACGGATTGCTGTTCAAGAGGGGTCTGGATTCCCGCCAATGATTATGTCAGCCACCCGCGTCTTTGCTGGCAGTTTAATTTTGTATGGCATCGCCCGGTTTGTTCAAAATCAATCTTTTCATCTTTCTAAAAAAGAATTGACGGTGTTGGTTGTTTCGGGCCTCGCATTATGGTGGGGCGGAAACGGCTTGGTGGCCATTGCAGAAGTAACGGTCCCGTCTGGATATGCAGCATTAATCATTTCTTGCACCCCAATATGGGTAGCCACCATTGAATCTGTTTTGGATAAAAACCGTCCATCTGTATTATTGGTTTCATCTTTATTAATTGGTGTGACTGGTATTGCAGTATTAAACTGGCCCGCGATTCAATATGGAAATATGGAAGATCTTTGGGGTGGGTTCTTGCTCATTGTGGCTGGTTTAACCTGGGGCGCAGGATCCATTTACCAAAAACGAAAAAACATCCAAACTTCACCGGAAATCAGTTCGGCTGTCCAGCAATTTTCGGGCGGAGTTGCGCTTCTATTCACTTCATTTATTATGGGTGAACCCACTATGAATCCAGAACCATCTGCATGGTGGGCTTGGGGATATTTAATTATTTTTGGATCGGTTATTGCCTTTACCTCATTTGTAAAAGCCCTAAAACTTCTTCCGCCCAATATTGTATTCACTTATGCTTATGTGAACCCTGTTGTGGCAGTAATTCTTGGCTTTATCATTTTGGGAGAACCCATCACCCAATGGACTTTCGCGGGTGCGGCATTAGTTATAATAGGCGTCTTGGGCGTATTCAAAGAACAAAAGAATCAAATAACCAATTCATCTTAAATTCTATGACAGCCAAATAAGAAATTTTGCATCTGAAATATTAATGGCCAACCCTTCCTATAATAAACAACTGATTCAAATCATGAAAAAAATATTTATTCTTCTTAGTCTATTTACAGCCATTAATGCCCAAAGCACATGGATGTGGTCCGGGCGCGTTCACCCGGAACTAAAATGGCAAACCATATCCACAAAACACTTCAATGTTCATTATCATCAGGGTATTGAAGACATTGCCAAAAGGGGGGCAATCCTTGCAGAACATTATCGGCCAACCTTGCTGGCGCAAATGGATCTGGATACAATTCCGCGGATCGATATTGTCTTTACAACTGAAGACGAAATCATGAATGGATTTGCTACTTGGATGTATAATACTTTTATATGGGTAGATCAAAATGATGCGTCTATTTGGCTTGAAAAAGATAAGTGGCTTGAGCAAGTGCTTGCCCATGAGCTTCAACACATTGTCCTGCTTCACAAAACAAAATCTTGGTTTCCCGATCCATTAGGTCGATTATTTTCAGGAATGCCAGGATGGGTTGTTGAGGGAACAGCAGAATATGAAACAGAAAGTTGGCGCCCTTATCGAGCCGATCTTTCACATAAATACCATGTGCTTAAAAATAATATGGGTTCAATGGACCCTCACCACGATGGCTTTTCAAAGATGCTATATTGGGCTGATAGGTTTGGAGATTCAACCATCACCCAAACTTTAGCTTATCGAAATGATCTCAAATTATTTTCGTTTGGAAAGGGATTTAAAAAATCTACCGGAATTTCTGTTTCCCAATTCAACGAAGATTGGCGGCGTCACATGAATACTTATTATTATGGATATCGATCTCAAAAGGAGACCTATAAAGAAATCGGTGATGTTTTCACCGTCCCCATAAAAAGAGGGGCCTTTTTGTTTCACTCTGACAGTAGTCAAATTGCGCTACTAGGAAGATATGATAAAGATCAATTAGATATCTCACTCATTATTGCCGCGAGAGATACAACTAAAGAGCGAGAACGGTTTGAGGGGTGGGAAAAGCGAATGGAAAAGCTGAAGAAAAAAGAGAAAAAAACCAAAAAGGATTCCATTGCCTTAGAAAAAGCCTTTAAAGAAAAAGTGATGTGGAAAAAAGATGAGGTAGATTTTGGTCAATTTCACGCAAGTATGTCTTGGTCTGAAAATGGTAAAAAGGTTGCCTATTCGAAATATCATTATGGAAAAAATCAATCCATGGTCTATGACATTAAAGTCTATGATACCGAAACAAAAAAACACCGGTGGCTAACAAGGTCTCTTAGAGCAACTTATCCAGTTTGGTTGGATTCTATAACCATTGTATTTGTAGCTCATCAAAACAATGTATCCAATTTATACAAGATAAATTCAAATGGTGGTGAACCAAAGCCTATAACTAATTTTGAAGATAATACTCAGATTGTAGCACCCTCCCTATCTCCTGATGGTGGCTCTCTTGCTTTTGCAATGAATCCTAAAAATGGAAATATGGATATTTATACTTTAAATCTTCAATCAAAAAAGTTGGAAAGACAGACAACAGACGCCATGGCGGATATAAATCCCATTTGGCATCCGAACGGTGAATTAATATCTTATACTTCTAATGCTAATGGTGTGCCCAATATTTATACAAAAAACTTGCGCACAGGAAATATTATAGCAAATACGGATGCAGGCGACGGCATCTGGGGCAGACAGTGGGCACCCAAAGACTCCTTGCTGATTGCTTCGTCCTTAGATGATGTGGATTCTGTTCGACTGGTTAAGGTAGACCCCTTCCGCACTCCGAATACAGAACCTTTATCATTGAGAGAGAATTATACGTCTTGGCTGGATGCGGGCCCAGATGTGTCGTTCGTAAATGAAAAACCCGACTCCATTCCAGAAATTTCCGATCCAGTAAAATATAATTTTACAAAACATATGCGGCCGTTCATCGCTTTGGCTTTACCATTGCCAGCTCCATTTGGTTTATTTTCATGGACAGATGCAATGAATAGACATATTTTTACGACAATCGGTTATATTAATACATCCAATGTTAAAGACAGTGGTTATTTGTTAGACTATACCACTGCGGGGTTTGGACCCCTTTGGTCTGTGGCCTATGCTCATAATATTAATGGTCTTTATCGGCGATACCAAAAAGCCCATTTCATTGACAACCAAAACGGGCTTTCCTTTTCGCTTCAATCACCGAAAAATTTTGGCGAATCGCTCGTTGCTGACCATCGCTTTTCTGTTTCAGCAACGTTTATAAAAAATAACGTAACGGTTGGGAAGAAAACCGATGAAAAAACTGGTGACCTCATTCCAGTGGATGCCTCCTTTTTTGATGAATTGCCCATGCCTGAATCAGGAAAGAATGGGTTTATTTCTTTCGGCTATAATTGGACAAATCGGAGACCCCACAAATCAAATACCATTTCACCAAAGCAAGGGTTGGGGCTGGATGCCAGAACAGATTTTGCGAATAAAAGTTTATTTGGAGATTTTAGCTATACACGTTTTCAAACAGATATGTTTGCAAATATTTCATTAAATAAATCCGGCACACAAACGTTATATGCCCGGTTGAAAACGATGTCCGTTACCGGCAAGCCGCCGGCACAAGACTATGTGGGTCTTACAGAAGATGCGCCCATGTATATTGAATATGGTGCAAATATTTTTATTAGAGAATTGTATAATCCCCGGGGTTGGACCGGATATCGGCTCGGTGAAAAAATGTTTTTTGGTTCAGTTGAACTCCGACAATTAATGGGATCTTTTTCTATTAACCTCATTTCTGATTTTGGTAATGCCTGGTCCAGTGGCGGTGAAAAAGAAAAGATGATTGTTACAGCTGGCTATGAATTGCGTTTTGGATTAGGACCGATTTCATTGTCTGGTGGCGAAGCCCAGTTAATAGATGATTGGAAAGCAGATAAAAAACCATTGCGTTACCTCCGATTAATGTTAGCGAATCCATTTTAATCTAAAAAATTTTCTTTTTTAGGAAATTGCCACTTTCCCGTTAATATGAATTGAATGTAACCTTATCGGCCTTATTTATGTAAATAATGCTTTCTTTCCACATATCAAAGGCCAGCCAGCAACCCCATATAAGTGACTTCACGCTTATCTAAAATCACCGCAATTGTCGGCGCCCAATGGGGCGACGAAGGCAAAGGAAAGATTACTGACTTCTTTGCCGGCGATTCCGACTATGTCGTCCGGTTTCACGGCGGCAACAATGCCGGCCACACCATCATCGTGGATGGCACCACCTTCAAACTTCATCTCATTCCTTCAGGTATTGTTTACGGCACGCCCACGTCTATCATCGGCAACGGTGTAGTTGTGGATCCTAAAGCGCTTCTGGATGAAATTGCTTATGTGAAAGAAAAAGGGATTAACCCCAAGCTCATGGTGAGTGATCGGGCCCACGTGATTATGCCCTACCATATTGCATTGGATGGTGTCCTTTCCGGACATCAAGGCAATCTTGCTGCCGGCAGTACGAACCGCGGCATCGCCCCTGTTTATGCGGATAAAATGTTCCGGAACGGCATCCGTATGATCGACCTGTTAGAACCGGAGGTGTTCCAAGAAAAATTGACCAAAGGATATAGCTTCGCCAAAGGGCTCATGGAAAAGTCATTGGAACAAACCCTTGAGATAAGCCAAGAAGAAATTTTTAACACTTATGTAGATTATGGCCAACAGCTAAAATCTTATATTTTTGATACATCGGTCGAACTTTATAACGCCCATAAATCCGGCAAATCCATTTTATTTGAAGGCGCCCAAGGCATCAGCCTGGATGTGGACCACGGTGTGTATCCCTTTACCACTTCTTCCAATACCGCCGCAGGACATATATCCACCGGCACCGGTGTGAGCTTCAGAGATATTGACCGCATTATCGGTGTGGTAAAAGCATACTTGAGCCGTGTGGGTGAAAGTCCCTTGCCATCCGAAATTCATGGTGACGATGCCAAGAGCCTTCGGGACAAGGGTGGCGAATACGGCACCACTACAGGACGTCCGCGCCGCGTGGGTTGGCTGGATCTGGTTCAAGTGCGACAAGCGGTGCGCGTCAATGGGCTTACCGAAATTGCCCTGACAAAGCTGGATGTATTAAATAATTTTTCCGAATTGCCCGTCTGTGTGGCCTACGATGTAGATGGAGAGCGTGTCACAGAAATGCCCGCAAGTTTGACCCAATACCGAAATGCAACACCCATCTATGAAACACTGCCTGGTTGGGGTGACCTTCCTGAAAATATTTGGGATAAAGGCTATGATGAACTGCCCCAAACATTGCGTGACTATATTGATTTCATCGAGCGCGAAGTGGATTGCCCGGTGAAAATTGTATCCGTTGGACCCCAGCGCCACGAAACAATCATTAGAAAATGACTGGCCACAGAGTTCACAGAGAAAAACCTGTTAATTTTCTCTTATATCTCTGTGCGCTCTGTGGCTTATAAAAATGGCGTTTACAAAAGAAATCATCGACTTTTCCGGGCTTTCTGACACTGACGTCAAAGCCAAACTCAATGAACTGAACATTCCGCTCACGGTTGAAGAAACACTCAAAATTCAAAACGATATGCTGGGGCGTGCACCGTCTCTGGCTGAACTCATTTTATTTTCCATCCAAGGGTCAGAACACTGCGCCTATAAAAGCAGCCGCCCCCATTTAAAACAGTTTACCACAGAAGGTCCTGACGTCGTCCTTGGCGCCAAAGAAGATGCCGGCGTGGTGGCTGTGGCCACGGATAATGACGGCCATCGCTGGTGTGTGGTCATGAGCCACGAATCCCACAATCATCCATCTCAAATTGTGCCTTATGAAGGTGCTGCCACGGGCGTGGGCGGCAACGTTCGGGATGTTATGTGCATGGGCGCTGAAGTGATTGCGGTTACCGATTCATTTCGATTCGGGGATATCAAAAATAATAAAACCAAATGGATTCACGATGGCGTAGTGGCCGGTGTGGCTGGCTATGGGAATCCCTTGGGCATTCCGAATGTGGGCGGCGACCTTTATTATCATGAAGGATATAACGAAAATTGTTTGGTCACGTTGGTGACGCTGGGCATCGTCCGGGAAGATCATATTATTCATTCTTATGCACCGGAAAATGCGGACGGGTATGATTTAATTTTAATCGGTAAACCTACGGACAACAGCGGATTCGGCGGTGCCAGTTTTGCTTCACTCGAACTTGAAGAAGAAAAGAAAGAGCAGAATAAGGGCGCCGTTCAGGAGCCCAATGCTTTTCTCGAACGGCATCTTTTGAAATCATCCTATGCCCTGTTTGACATCCTGAAAGATAAAGGGCTTATTGGCAATATCGGCTTCAAAGATCTGGGTGCCGGCGGTGTGGCATGTGCCAGCGTGGAGCTGGCGGAGACGTCGGGCTACGGCTCGGAAGTCTGGATGGATAAAATTCACATCGGCATGGATAACCTGCATCCGTCAGTCTATCTCTGCAGTGAAACCCAAGAGCGGTTCATGTGGGTCTGTCCGCCTGATATTACACCATTAATTTTAGAGCATTATAATAAGGTGTTCGACCTGCCCGGCGTAAGTGAAGGGGCCCGTGCATCTGTCGTGGGTAAAATCCGGAATGACGGACAATACATCGTCCACAATGGTGATGAAGAAATTGTGAATGCACCGGCGGCAGAAGTGACTGAAGGCTTTTTATATCACCGTCCATACGAAGCGCGAAAACAAAATTTTATCGAACCGGATATTCCGGCGCCATCCGATTATAACGAAACGTTGCTCAAAATTTTATCCCATGAAAATATGGCCAGCCGGGAGCCTGTATTTGAATCGTATGATAAACAGGTTCAGGGTAGAATTCATACAGAAACAGGTTTAGCAGATTCCGGCGTCATGGCACCATTCAATTCTGAAAATTATCCTGAAGAAATTCGGAATGTAGGCATTGCCCTGTCTACAGATCACAATCCACGCCATGGGCTCATCGACCCATATTGGGGCGGTGTAAATGCAGTTGTAGAAGCCATGCGAAATGTGGCCGCTGTGGGCGCCACGCCCCATGCTATTTCAGATTGTCTCTGTTTCGGCAATCCGGAAAAGTCACATCAAATGTGGGAGTTTGTAGAAGGCGTCCGCGGTGTGGCCGATGCATGTCATGCCATTACACTGAAAGATAATCCGGACCATGCTACACCCATCATCGCCGGGAATGTGAGTTTTTATAACGAATCAAAAAATGGTGCTATTCCCCCAAGTCCGATTGTCAGTTGTTTGGGCAGACTCAAAGATGTGGAAAAAACAGTACCGGCTCATTTTCAAAAAGCCGATTCCGAATTATTGATGATCGGCGAACGGAAAAATGAATTGGGTGGATCAGTATATTATTCCCTTCATAATGAGCTGGGAGTCAATGTGCCGAAGCCAGATTTTGAAGAAGTAAAAAATCAAATTTTTGCCCTGACCGATTGTATAGATGACGGTCTGGTTTTATCTTGCCATGATATTGCGGATGGGGGCATTGCATCGGCCATTTCTGAAATGACTTTTGGAAAGGGTGTCGGATGTGATGTGAAAATTGAAAATGACCTTTCTACGGATAAAATCTTATTTTCTGAAACAGGCGGATTCGTTTGTGAAGTATCCCCGGAAAATGTGGAAAGTGTTCAATCGGTTTACTCTAAATATGGGTTGGGTGTAATTCAAATCGGCTCAACTGGTGGAGATAGAATTCAGATGAATGGCGTGGTTAATATTTCAGTAAATGATGTAAAAGAAGAGTGGAAGCGATTTTCTAACGACCCATCAATATTGTTGTTTATCAAAAATCGGATTGAGGTCCTGTGGGATCAAAGCGGAAGATCAAAAATCCAGTGGTTAAAAAATCAAGATCATGAAAAAAAAATTATTAGTATCGAAATAAAAAATGGAGGCTTTCCTTCTGAAACAAAATACTGGCGGCGATTTGAATCAGAAGAAGCTATAGCTGCCTACAAAGTTGATAACGATCTATTATTTCAAAAAAATACGAATAAGGATGAAACTCCTTTGTTGTATTCATTTTTCCCGGCAGCCTTATCGCCTCATCCTTTTCCAAATCTTTATTTACATCACTCCGAATTTGATCTGCAAAGCAATCGTCAGGCCGTTAATATAGATGAACGGTGCCTAAAGGATCTATCTGAGGTCATTATGATGGCAGCGTCTTCCATGGAAAATGAAATTGAATTTTTAGATTTGTTACAAGTAAATTCATCTATTCCAAAGGTGATTATATCTACTCCACACCAGCACAAAAAAAACGAAATCAAAATCTGGGAAAGAGTTAGACCAGAATTGGCTAAAAAGAAATTTAAAGGCCTTGGGGACAGACGACTGAGTGACATTAAATCATGTCCGAAGAATGAAGATATGCCAAACTCTATGCGTAATGAGAATCGTTGGAAAATTTGGGAGGCGTTTCTTTCAGCACTCAAAATCACACGCCCAAATAGTCTTTTTGATCTACCCGTGCTTAAACCAGGCACAGAAAATAAACAAAGAGAAGAGACGCTATTAAAGTTTAATACAAACTCCCCTTTTGGTAAGAAGGAGATTAAGGAACAGACTTGGGCTCCCGTTCAGTCTTCAAACCATGCTGTGGATTCATCTAAAGTAAAGATTTTTTTACCTTGTAAAGGGTGAAT
>LSCF01000064.1 GCA_001577025.1 Fidelibacterota bacterium TCS55
GAATTTTTAGAAAAAAAAGCGTGTGAATTGGATATGCAAACAATGACGATTCGAGTCATGCCGAAAAATGAACCCGCGAAACGTTTATACGAAAAAAAGGGATTTGAAGTTAATGGCACCTCTAAGTGGGGCAGCCTGATTATGGAGAAAAAACTGATTTAATTTTCTTCCGGATTTGTAGAGTTGGGCACGGGACAATCATCACATTTTGGATTCACGTCTGGCGTTTTGAACTGTTTTAAAAATATCCAAATAGCATATATGAATGCAGTCAATCCAATTCCGTATGCAATAATGGTTTGAATTTCCATCAGGAAAAACCCAATAATTTTCCGCCTTGATAGACAGCCATGGCGCCAAAATAAGCCAATGCGGTCATATACACCACCATAAACATGGGCCATTTCCATGAATTGGTCTCTTGCCGAACTATGGCAAATGTGGCCATGCATTGGGCTGCAAATACATAAAATACCATGAGTGCCAGCGCCACCAACGGCGTATAGGTAGGTGCTCCCGTTTCAGGATGCACATCCGTTTGCATGGCTTCTCTGAGGTTCACCGCTTCCTCCCCTGCATCTTCTACATTATAAATGGTGGCCATGGTAGACACCATCACTTCTCTTGCTGCAAATGATGTCAATAAACCGATACCGATTTTCCAGTCAAACCCCAGTGGACGAATGACCGGTTCCATGGCATGGCCAATTTGGCCTGCATAACTATGCTGAATGGGGTTCACATCCGAGTTAGGATTATCCACTTTTGGAAAGGATGCCAGAAACCACAGCACAATGGAGATAGCCATAATCACCTTTCCTGCATTTACTAAAAATAATTTTCCCCGGATGAATACATGACGCAAAACGGATTTGGGAATGGGCGCACGATAGGGAGGCAATTCCATAATAAATGACGAGGATGATTTTTCACCGACCCATTTGCTAAATACTTTTGCCAAAATCAATGCCACTGCCGTCCCTAAAAAATACATGAGGACTAATGTCAGCCCTTGCAGGTTAAAATAACCACCCACCGTAACTGAAGGAATAAATGCGCCAATAAGTAATGTATACACCGGCAACCGTGCACTGCAGCTCATGAGAGGTAAAATAAGAATGGTAACCAAACGCTCCTTCCAGCTATCGATGGTTCGGGTTGACATAATGCCCGGGATGGCACAGGCATAACCACTCATAAGGGGCAAAACCGATTTCCCATGGAGGCCCATTTTTGTCATACCTTTATCTAACATAAAGGCCACGCGAGCCATGTATCCTGTATCTTCCAAAAGTGTAAGAAAAAAACTTAAAATCAAAATTTGGGGAAGAAATATCACGATGGCCCCCACCCCACCAATAATACCCTCAACAAGAATATCACGAAGCATTCCCTCAGGCATATTGTTTACCACAAATGTGCTGAAATTATCCATACCCAATTGAATCATATCCATGGGTACGGTGGCCCAGGTGAAAATGGATTGAAAAATGAAGTATAATATTCCCACGAATATGAGTGGCCCACCCCATTGGTGGGTTAAAATTTTATCCCACTGTTCACTGCGAGATGATGCCAATGGCGTTTCGGCTCCACGATGTGTAACTTGAGATAGAATATCATCTATCCAACGGTATCGCAATATAGCTTCTTGATCTCTCTCCATCGTCCCCGATTGAATTTTATTCCTCATGGACTGGGCCAAACCAAACCGCGCGGATACATATCCATTTTGTTCTGTTGATTTTAAATCGGATACCATTTCTGAATCCATCCAGGGCGGTGAATCCAAAGGGGATTGTTTTCCTTTTCTAGCATTGACAACGGCATTTTTTAAATTGTCTAGCCCTTCATTCAATTTTGCCGAAAGCGGTATGACGGCTGCCACACCCATTTTAGATGCCAGTTTATCAGCATCAATTTGAGTATGATCCTCAAGCTGATCCACCATATTTAGGGCAATAACGATGGGGATATTCAAATCTTGTAATTGGGATGTGAGATAAAGGTTTCGCCCAAGATTAGTCGCATCCACCACTGAAATGATAACCGATGGGGGTGCCATTCCTTTGGCCCATTGGTCTATTTGCTCCGATACAATTTCTTCATCGAAAGATTCAGCTGATAAACTATAAGTCCCGGGTAAATCTAATAGACGAAAATCACCGTCATCGGTTCTGGCGAAACCCTCTTTTTTCTCGACAGTGATGCCGGGATAGTTGGATACTTTTTGATTTAATCCAGTAAGGAGGTTAAATATAGCCGTTTTACCGCAATTGGGATTACCCACAATTGCCACCCAATGTTCACCATCGCGGCTGCCTGTATTAGAGGATGAAGCAAAATGATGTTTCATGATTGTAGTCTAATTGTCTGGGCATCATCCCAACGGATCGATAAGTATGAATGATGGACCTTGATTTCAACGGGCCCTTTTAATGGGGCCATTTTAACCATGCGTACGGCAATGCCATCTAAGAGACCCAATTCTCTCAGTCGGTTCGACAGAGTCGTGTCTGCTTCTATATTTAGGATAATCCCTGTTTCCCCCGGGGATAGGTCCGTTAAGGTCATGGCTATCGGCAGTTGTTACAAATCACAAATAATTGATGAATATGACGGATGAGTTTGAAACCAAGATTATTCACAATTTTTTCCTGTATTTCTTCAATCGTTTCATCCATGAATTCTTCAATTTTACCACATTGAACGCAAATGAGGTGGTCGTGGTGTTCCAAATCCATTTTATGCTCATACCGTGCCCGGCCATCGCCCAACTCTAATTTCCGAACCAAATTATTTTTCACCAATACATCAATCGTGCGATATACGGTTGCACGGGATACACTCATCCCTTCATTCCGTAGTGATAGATAAATTTCTTCTGCGTCACGATGTTCATCCGTCGCACACATTTCATCCCAAATGGATTGCCGTTGCTGGGTGTATCGTAAGCCTTCTTTTTTTAATGCTTTTTTCAGCTGATTGGGTGATGCCATTTCTTTCCGCTGCTATTGATAATGAGTCTCAGAACTTAAGCTTAAGTAACCATAGGATGGAATAATAATCCACCCACCTAATCGAAAATATTATCCTTCGGGTGTGTCGACTTTTTTAAGGTTGGCGAATTTGACGACGAGTTTCTTTTTCAACCCGTCTTTAAACACGATGCCCACACGTTGGTTTTCACCTTGGCCGCTTAATGCCATTACTTTGCCGATACCGAAAATGGCATGCTCCACGAAATCTCCTACTTGGAAGTCGTCAAACGCAACCACAGTCCGGCTCACGGCTGTTTTGGTATGGCGGCCCGGCTTGCCCCCTACCACTTTCCGTGTGAGTGCAGATGTAAATGAAATTTTTTCTAATTTTTCTTCGGGCACTTCATGCACAAAACGAGACACCATGCCATAGAGGTCATCCGATCCTATACGCCGCCGGTGATTTGCATACATTAAATATACTTTATGCATGGCCCGTGTGAGACCCACATAAAATAATCGCCGCTCTTCTTCCAATTTATCTTTGGTTTCTAAGGCGCTATACATGGGGAATAAACCATCTTCAAGCCCGGTAATGAATACCACAGGGAATTCTAACCCTTTCGCAGCATGAAGTGTCATTAATGTGACACGATTCGTCTCATCATTCCATTGATCTAAATCGGTCAATAGGGATACCTCTTCAAGGAATTGAGAGAGGCCGCCTTCCGGTTCACGGACCATAAAATCATCCACACTTTTCAGGAATTCCATCACATTGTCAAATCGTTCTGCATCTTCCGGTCCTGAACTCTCTTTATAGAATTTTTTGATGCCCGTTTCTTCAATTAAGGTGCGTACCAATTCTCCTGCATTTAGCTTGGGTAATAGTTCGTTATACTTTTTAATGATATTGTAGAAGGCGGTGAGCGAATCGGCTTGTTTGCCGCGGATGCCCATGGATTCAGGCGCATTCAGCACATCGATCATTTCTTTTTTGTCAGCTTCGGCTTGGATGACACATTTATCCACCGTTTTGATACCAATTCCCCGTGGTGGGAAATTGATGACACGACGGAGTGAAATTGTATCTTTTGGGTTCACAATAAGAGAAAGATAGCCTATGAGGTCTTTAATTTCTTTACGTTCATAGAATCGAACGCCACCCACAATATTATAAGGAATACCGGAGCGACGAAATGAATCTTCCAAGGCTCGAGATTGGGAATTGGTCCGATAGAGAATAGCAAAGTCACTAAAATTACGTTTTTGCAGTTTAATCTCTTTTTCCAGCGCATTGATGACGGCGTCCGCTTCTTCCATCTCATCGTTGGTTTCAATAAGCCCCAGCTTTTCGCCGGCACCATTATGCGGAATTAAATCTTTTGGAGCACGGTTTTCATTATTCTTTACAACCGTGGCTGCGGCCTCAAGGATATGCCCTGTTGAACGATAATTCTTTTCCAGTTTGAATACTTCACAATTCCCAAAATTCTTTTCAAAATTCAGGATATTTCTAATGTCAGCCCCGCGCCATCCATAAATGGATTGATCATCATCACCTACGACGCATATTTGCTGATGTTCTTGGGCCAAATATTTAACCAGCATAAACTGGGGTTTATTTGTATCCTGATATTCATCCACCAAAATGTACCCCCAAAATTGGCGGTATTTTTCTAACACCTCTGGATGGGTCTCAAAAATTTCTAAGGGCAATAGGAGCAAATCATCGAAATCAACTGCATTGTTTTCTTTTAATGCCTTCTGGTAATTCTTATAAATCGCGGCGTAGGTTTTTTCGATAACCAGGTGTGCTTTTCTTTTCACCTCATCGGGATGAATCAGTTTATTTTTGAAGTAACTGATTTTATGGCGGACTTCCTGCGGCGTTACATAATTTTTGGGAATATCCATGGCTTCAATCACCACTTTGACCAAAGCAATCTGGTCTTTCACATCAAAAATAGAAAAATCGGGTGTATACCCTAGGTGATGAATTTCTTTGCGGAGGATGCGCGCACAAATTGAATGAAATGTGCCCATATTCACTTGGGCATGCTTCTCTTTTAATAATCCGTTCACACGCTCACGCATCTCTTGAGCGGCTTTGTTGGTAAAGGTAACAGCTAAAATATGTTCTGCCGGAACGAGATTATTTTCAATGAGATGGGCAATTTTGTGGGTCAATACACGGGTTTTACCACTCCCTGCACCAGCAAAGATCAATACGGGACGGCCAAAGGATTCTACTGCTGCTTTTTGAATATGATTTAAGTTACGTTTACTCATTGAATCTTAATTTACCCCTTATTCAATTTTTTTCTTTTTGCTTCACGCCTCACTTTTTGAAATTGACGTTTCGCTTTATTGTGTTCTGCTTTCGTTTTGGAAAAGGTATGATACCCATCTCCCTTTGCAACGAAATAAAAATAATCCGTTTCAGCCGGATTTAGTGCCGCTTTAATGGATTCAATCCCCGGGTTATTTATGGGTCCTGGTGGTAATCCATCATTCAAGTATGTATTGTAAGGCGATTTTATTTTCAGATCTTTATTCAATAGCCGGCGCGGTGATCCTTCAATAATATATTGAATTGTTGGATCGGCCTGGAGCCGCATACCTATTCGCAATCGATTATGGTATACACCTGAAATGATAGGCCGTTCTCGATTATAAATGGCTTCTCCTTCGATTATAGATGCCATTGTGAGCACTTCGGTTTCCGTCATGCCCATATCAGCCATCTCTTGCCGTAAATCACTGGTCACATTTTTATTGTATTCTGCCACCATACGTTCGATGATTTCCTGAGGTGTTTCATCCTCTGAGAACCGATAGGTATTGGGGAAAAGATATCCCTCTACCGATTCGCCTTCAATACCCAATTTCCAAAGTAGCAGTTCGTTCCGACAAGCTTCCTCAAAAGCTGTCGGATCCATTCCCAATTTTTCTTCCAGTTCCTTTGCAATAACACGAATGGACCACCCTTCCAGAACGGTCACTCGTTTATTGACATGGACTCCATTCACCAATTGATCGATAATGTCAAAGTTGGTGGCTGCCTTGACCAATTTAAATCGGCCTGCAGGAATGTCCTTTTCATACCCCAATGTCTTCACCGCCAGTAAAAAGGAGCGTTCGTTGCGAATAACATTCTTATCCTGCAAGCTTGCACTAACCTCTTTGAGAGAAGCGCCTTTTGGGACGGTCACCTTCACCGAATCATATGGATTACCTTGTGGCCAGAATAAAACTAAACTATAGAAAGCCAGCATGATGCCCACAACAACCGTCGCCATAATTCCGATGAAACTTTGACCTGGATGAAACTGAAATTTTTTCATCATTTACGGGGGCGAAAATTATTGATGTTTTACCATCCATGGCAAAACATATTGTATAAAATCTTATCAGGGCCCAATTGAGTGCAAATATGAGTACAAATATTAAAAAAAACTGATTGGTCTCCCTTGCCAATGGCTGTAATTTTGCGGCCGTTATGAACGATAATAACAGCAATAATAATGTTCACCTATTTGAAGGATGGGCATTTGGAAAAACAAATTATATCCTATTTGCTGTGGGTGTGTCCGCCCTTTTGGTTGGTTATGCCCTCATGGCTACAGGGACGGTCAACAGCTTTCAAAGTTTAACATTGGCACCCATTCTCCTCTTTTTAGGATATGTGGTTATCATTCCCCTGGCCTTGGTTTATCGTGAAAAAGCGCCCCAAGATGATTCCTAAAGATTTTTATAAAATGGGGCTGTAGTTCAGTTGGTTAGAACGCCGGCCTGTCAAGCCGGAGGTCGCGAGTTCAAGTCTCGTCAGTCCCGCACAGAAACCCCTTCGAGAGATGGGGTTTTTTGTTTTATACGCTGGAGTCGTGATGGACGCCTTTAATTTCTTGTTATAACCACTAATTATCCATAGGTTTTATGAATTAAGAACAAAAGGAGTTCAAATGTTAAAAAAAGTTACATTAACATTGATTGCTATCTCTTGTATTTCATATGGTCAAAATATGATTTATGGTGAGGCACTTGGCCCCGGAATACTAGGTTCTATCAACTATGAGCGCATGTTAGGTGAAAAACTCTCTTTAAGAGTTGGATATGGTGGTATTACAGTGACTGACGAGTATGACGAGAGTATCACTGTATCTGCAATTCCAATTGGTGCCAATTATCTTATGGGAAATAATCATAAGCTCGAAATAGGTGGAGGTGTAAATATATTGAATTTTACATCATCTATCGATTTACTAGGTTTAGAGCTTGATGCAGGCCTCACAACCTTTTATGGTGGAGTTGGGTATAGATACCAAAAAGATACTGGAGGTTTAATTTTCAGATTGAATGGCTACTTTCTGATGCTAGGTGAGGCAGGCGGCGTACCAACTGGAGGATTAAGCTTAGGATATGCTTTTTAGTTAGATAATTAAAATAATGTATTAAATAAAAGCCCCCATTGGTTCAATGGGGGCTTTTATTTTATCTATTTGAGAAAAATTTAATTTAAAATTTCGATTATTTTCTTTTCTAATAATTTTGACATAACCTGATATCCTTTTTTATTCGGATGCACACTATCCAGGCCATAGTCTTTGATTAATCCTTCTTCTTCATTCACCATGGAAGTATAGTAATCAAGGTACACCATTCCATTAATTTTGGAGTATTTCTTTAAAGCTTGATTAACTGCTAAAATTTTTGGTGAAGGGTTTTGATTTTGACTCCAAGAGAAATCATTGGCCGGCAAAATTGAACAAATTATCACATCAATTGAATTACTTTTGGCCAATTCAGCCATTGAGACAATATTATCAACTATCATTTTTTCTGTAGACGGACCGGTGTTTCCAGCAATATCATTGATTCCTGCCAAGATAACAACTATTTCAGGCTTTAGATCGATCACATCCGGCCTGAATCTAATTAGCATTTGTGGTGTGGTTTGACCACTGATTCCTCGATTAATATAACTCTTTCCCTCAAAAAACTCTGGTTGATATACACTCCAGCTTTCTGTTATTGAGTTTCCCATGAATACAACTCTTTTTTCATCAGCTTCAGGTAAACCAAGCAACTTATTATCAGCGCTATAACGATTCAAAGCAGGCCAGTCTTGTCCAGCAATAGGAAAAATCATTATTAGTATTATCCAAATAAATTTCATCTAGATTTTGAAAAAATATTTTTGCTGGACACAGTAATTATGATTCAATCAGGTTTTATTTTACCATTAACAATAAAGCCCCCACAAGGGGGCTTTATAATTATGAGTATTATTAATTTGGAATCCCGCTACCGCTATGCAATGGTGTATAGTGGCCAGCTTTGACTTTCCAATTTCCTTTTTCTTTAACAAATATCTGACTGACTCTTGTTCGATAATCATTCTTTTCGACACCGTTAATTTTATATGAACCGACCAGATAGTAATATGCAACGGCCACTTTCCCTTTTTCCAGTATGTCTACTTCAATATATCTTGGTCTGAAATTAAATTCGTTATCCAAAGACTGATCTGCCGTGACTGCTGCTACGGTTGATTCACGCAAATACCAGAAAGAACCATTTGAATCGCCATTTA
>LSCF01000065.1 GCA_001577025.1 Fidelibacterota bacterium TCS55
GGAATGAAATTGTCCCTAACAATATCATTTTGATTGGTCCAACTGGTGTGGGTAAAACAGAAATATCGCGCCGATTGGCCAAACTGGCAAAGGCCCCCTTTGTGAAGGTAGAAGCGAGTAAATTTACAGAAGTGGGCTATGTGGGACGAGATGTGGAATCCATGGTGAGAGATCTCACAGATGTGGCTATGTCCATAGTGAAACGAGAAAAACAAACTGAAGTCCAAGCATCGGCCGAGACTTTGGCTGAAGAACGGATATTGGATTCACTATTCCCCAGTGATGGATCACATAAAAAGACAGAAGCAGAAGAAGCCCGCCATGAGAAGACACGGGAGCGGTTGCGCAAAAAACTTCAGAATGGTGATTTTGAAGATCGGGATATTGAAATTAATGTTACCGAAGAAACCGGCCCTACGATGCAGGTGGTTGGTCCCTTGGGTGGTGATGATTTGGGCATGAACATTAAGGAGATGCTTTCTAATGTGATGCCGGGACAAAAGAAAAGGCGGAAGATGCCTATTTCTGAAGCAAGAAATATTCTTATCGATATGGAAGCAGATAGCCTCATGGATCAAGATGAATTGGTCCGTATGGCCAAAGATAGAGTGGAAAACAATGGCATTGTATTTTTAGATGAGATTGATAAAATTGTAGATGAAGGCAATAGCGGCTCTGGGCCGGATGTGAGTCGAGAAGGTGTACAACGGGATTTATTGCCGATTGTTGAAGGGAGCCGCGTACCCACTAAGTACGGGATGGTCAAAACAGATCATATTCTCTTTATTGCAGCTGGGGCTTTTCATGTTTCCTCTCCTTCGGATATGATTCCCGAACTTCAGGGGCGTTTTCCCATTCGAGTCGAAATGGACAAACTCACCGTCAATGATTTTGTTAAAATATTAAAACATCCTGAATCATCATTGATTAAGCAATACATGGCGCTTTTGGGTGCAGAAAATGTGACTTTAAAATTTGACACAAATGCCATCCGAGCGATTGCTAAAATTGCTGCAGATGTAAATTCAAAAATGGAAAATATTGGTGCCCGCCGTTTGCACACTGTCATGACCACCCTGTTAGATGATTATATGTTTGATGAATCCTCGGGACGAAAAAAGACCATCACCATTACCAAAAAAATGGTCGATAATAAATTGAAAGATATTGCTGAGGATCAAGATCTCAGTAAATACATCTTATAAGGATAGGAGAAGATGAAAAGAGACTTTTTGCATATTACCGATTTTACGACGGATGAAATTTGGGAGACTCTTGAACTGGCAAAAGAGATTAAAGCTAAATTGAAAAATAGAGAAGATTATAAACCATTTAAGGATCATTCTCTGGCCATGATTTTTGCCAAACCATCAGCGCGCACTAGGGTATCATTTGAGACAGGATTCTTTCGATTGGGCGGCCATGCACTATTCTTAGGTCCCAATGATATTGGGATTGGCAAGCGAGAAGCTATCAAAGATATTGCCCGGGTATTTAGTGGGTATAACGATATGATTATGGCCCGACTTTTTGACCATCAGCATATTGTAGAATTGGCTGAATATGCATCCATCCCTGTGGTCAATGGGTTGACTAATTATAACCATCCTTGCCAGATTATGGCGGATATATTGACTGTATATGAACACCGTGGTAATTTAAATGATATGAAAATTGTTTATGTGGGCGACGGAAATAATATCGTCCATTCTTGGCTTCATTTGGCCGCAAGGATTCCATTCCATTTTATCTGTGTATGTCCGGAGGGATTTGAGCCCGATGAAACTGCGGTCCGATTGGTAGAAGATGCGGGTATTTCTAGCGTTGAAGTTACAAATGACCCCATAGTGGGCGTAGCTGGTGCCGACGTCATTTATACAGATGTATGGGCTTCTATGGGACAAAAAGAAGAAGCGGAAGCGCGTGAAAAAATATTCGCAGATTTTCAGGTAAACACAGCCATGATGAATGCCACTGGCAAGGAAACACTTTTCATGCATTGTCTGCCGGCTGAGCGAGGTAGAGAAGTGACGGATGCAGTTATGGAATCACCCAATTCTATTGTATTTGATGAAGCAGAGAACCGAATGCACGCTCAAAATGCCATCATGGTAAAAATAGCAGGAAAGCAGTAACTTTCTCGTTCTAATGACGGACTCAGAACTCAAAACAATCGCAGCCAAGATTCTTCGAAAAGAAGGACAAGAGCTGATTGATGCAGCAGACCGCATTCCAGAGCCTATGGCTCGAGTTTGTGAAATTATCGCTAATCATCCCGGTAAAGTGGTGATTTGTGGTATGGGTAAATCGGGATTGATTGCTCAAAAAATTGCGGCAACCTTATGCAGTATCGGGAATAAGGCAGTTTTTCTTCATGCGGCAGAAGCAGTGCATGGCGATTTAGGCATTTATGCTCCGGGGGATCCTACTATTGTTATATCCAAAAGTGGTGCTACAGAAGAATTGGTTCGATTGATTCCTATATTAAAAGAATTCAATTCTCAATTGATTGGGATCTTAGGAAACTTAAAATCACCACTTGCAGATCAAATGGATGTGGTCTTGGATGCATCCGTTTCTAAAGAAGCAGATCCTTTGGGCATTGTACCCACCTCTAGTACCACTTTGACTTTGGCCATCGGAGATGCACTTGCAGCAGTACTGATGAGTCACCGTGGATTTGACCATGATGATTTTGCCAAGCTACATCCTGCTGGTGATTTGGGCCGTCGATTGCGCCTAACTGTTGAAAAAATAATGCAGCCTATCAAAGATGTGGCCACTGTTCATTTGGATGATAACTTGAGAAAAGTGGTCATTGAAATGACAGAAAAGCCCCAAGGTGCAGCCTTAGTTATGGATGGAGACAGTACACTTTTAGGTATTGTGACTGAAGGTGATTTGCGACGGTGTTTAGCTGAAAATGGCGATATTGATCAGCTAAAGGTTAGTGAGGTGATGACAGAAAATCCTGTATCAGTCAATCTAGATGCGCCACTCAACGATGCGGTAACTTTAATGGAAGATCGGGAATCCCAAATTTCTGTATTGCCCGTAGTAAATGGTGATGGGAAATCATGCGCCGGTTTATTGCGACTCCATGACGTCTATCAGACGCGCCTCTTTTAATTTATTTATATGATTCCCACCTCACCTCATACGTGCGGTAGGATACATTATCCCCATCTTCTAAAGGGATCACCATTTGAAATTCACTGATTGTACCTGGCTCCATTGCCGTATCCGAACGAATTCCTGTATAATATTTCTGATTTTGACCATTAACAAAAATAGAATCTTGTCGAATTAATTCTGTAGTTGGAGACCACAAGTTGGCGATTACTCTTACGAAGTCTGCACGCTTGGAACCAATATTTTTGATGGTGCCTGAAATTTCTTCTCGATCAGGGAATGCATTCACGAATGGCTCTGACACCAATTCAACTTTAGCGATGGGGGGCAAGTCTTCAGTGATATTTATCACACGATCACGCTCGATCATAAGTTGCCCAATGGATGTTTGAACAATAATCCCCAAATCATCTTCTTCAATAATTTCACCATTCACGATGGTTCCATTTTGCAATTCAATTCGATGCCGAAGTTGAGGCACCTTAATTAAATTTAATAATTCTTCATCGATGGTTGGGATGGTGCCTTTTCCTTCTTCATAAATGGCAATCACCTGTTTTAATGAATCCATTTGTTGATTCAACTGATCAATGCTGGATTGCAATTGAAAGAAAGGGTCCCCGGGCTCAAGTTTATCGGCCTTTTCTTTTAATGGACGAATATCCGGCAATGGAGTTTGATTGGTATCTTGTAAAACGGATTCAATCTTTGGTGCGGCGGCGGTTGTATCAACGGCAACTGAGTCCACCTCTTGGCCAATAAGTACCGATGAAAAACTGAGTAATATGATTCGTTTAATCATCGATTGCGGCTGCTTTTTGGTGGGCTTCAAAGGTTCGTCGTTTGATTTCCTGAGCATATTGATCATATTGTCCCAGATCTCTCACAGTCTGGATGACGGCCTCATGAAGTTTATATTGTTCGTAGTCTGATAAAATAGGCAATATAGAAGGGATGACTGTTTCATCACTCACATCTGCCAACTTGCCGATTGCCTTTGTACGAATTTCTAATGGATAGTCGTCATTCATGGCCACTTCCAATACGGCACGACGAATTTCAGGATCATCAAATTCACCCAAAGCCTCCAATAAGGTATTGAGCATTTGATAATATTCATCTTTACCACTACGATAGGTTTGGAGCAATGCCAATATCAAATTTTCTTCCTTAACCCCTCGCATGGTTTCAAGGGCAAAGTCTTTTACCTCTAAATTGGTTTCAGGGTCATTTAATAATTCCGCAAATGCACCGGCCACTTGGCTCGGATCTTTTTTTCCAAGGATTTCAACAGCACGATTTCGAATTCCCAAATTCACATTGGGAAGTACGTCCTGGTAAAGCAGGATTAGGTACAGCTTATTTATTCGGATTCCAGTGGGCACTGGATCATGGATATGACCAAGTAGTCCAAATCGATGCAGATTTATCTCATGACCCAAATGATGTTCCTAAATTACTCTCAAATCTGAACGAATATGATCTTGTCATCGGGAGTCGCTATTGTCAAGGAATCAGTGTGGTCAATTGGCCACTGCGGCGATTATTTTTAAGTTATGGTGCTAATTTATATGCTCGATTAGTGACTGGGATACCCATTAAAGATAGCACAGGTGGGTTTAAGGCCTGGAGTCGAGATGTATTAGAATCTATCAATTTTAATGAAGTGCAATCTCAAGGATATTCATTCCAAATTGAAATGAATTATCGTGCTTGGCGGAAACAATTCAAAATTCATGAGCATTCTATTATCTTTGTTGATCGCACAATAGGTGAATCAAAAATGAGCCGACATATCATGTTTGAAGCCATATGGATGGTATGGAGATTAAGAATTTGGCGTATTTTTGGTTGGATTTAAAGGACCAAAGACTCCACCTATAGTATGGATTTATCAATATGTATTGTGACGCTTAATGCAAAAAGAGTCATTGAAAATTGTTTGAATTCAATTCCAATCGCTGTCAAAGATTTGTCTTATGAAATCACGATTGTGGATAACCATTCTTTGGATAATACAACATCTATTATAGAAAAAAAATTTCCAGAGGTAAAACTGATCCAAAAAAGCCGGAATGATGGGTATACTCATTCCATGAACGATGCATTAAAACTGGCAAAAGGACATTGGATATTGCAGTTAAATCCGGATGTGGTTTTATCAGAAAATTCCATCAAAGGGTTATTTGCATATGGTGTTAACCATACAAAAGTAGGTTTATGTGAACCAAAAGTCATTACACCAGATGGGAAATTTCAAGAATCTACACGACGTGGGCTAGCAAGACCGTTGGCTGTTATGAGTTATTTTTTGGGATTACATAAATATTTCCCAACGAATAAACACTTTACAGAATATCAATTAAATCATTTGGATGAAAATAAAATACAAATCGTTAAAGGCATCTCAGGTACATGTATGCTCACCCGTCGAAAAGTTTTTGAAGATATTGGATATCTAGATCAGGCATTTTTTGCTTATCAAGAAGATTCAGACTTTTGTATCCGGGCGGAAAAAGCAGGTTGGGAAATTCATTATAATCCTAATTTTATAGTGACCCATCATACAGGACAAGGTGGCTCAAAATCAGTTGCGTATCTCGCAAACTTTGAATGGCATCGATCCTACTACAGATATTATAAAAAACATTTTTCGTCTGACTATTCCGGAATATTTAATAGTTTTTATTATAGTCTAATGATTCTGAAATGTGTTTTTTCCGCCATCAGAATCGCATTAAAACAATAATCAACCTATGTCTGATTTTCAATTATCCACACTATTTCAACTATTATTATTTACAAGTGTAATTGGGCTTGTTATATCTTATTTCATGAATAAAACTGCTCCCAAATTGGGACTGATGGATGACCCACAAAGTGCAGAACATAAATTACATAAAACGCCAATCCCCTTAACAGGAGGGACGACCATTATGGGAGTAATGTGGCTATCTGTATATATATTTGGTCTAACAGACCACCAATCCGTGATGGGTATTCTATTAGCAAGCACAATCATATATTTATTTGGGTTGTGGGATGATTTAAAGCATTTATCAGCAAAAATGAAATTGATGGGTCAATATTTAGGGAGTATGTTGTTAGTGAAGCACGGCGTTCAAATTCACCTATTTGATTCACCCGAGTTTTTTATACAGCCAGGAGCTCCTTGGGATAATATTTTAAATATAGCGTTGACGGTATTTTGGGTTATAACCATTGTGAATGCATTTAATTTGATAGACAGTTTTGACGGGTTAGCTGTAGGATTATCGTCGTTATCGGCAAGCTTTTTTCTTGTCATTTCCATTGCTTCTGGGCAAACAGAAATGGCTTATTTTGGGGCAATAATATTGGGATCTACGTTAGCTGTATATTATTTTAATTCTCATCCAGCAAAATGTTTTTTAGGAGATTCAGGAGCTCAAACATTGGGATTCATTTTAGCATCTATAGCAATATTGTATCGGCCAGATGCTGTTAGTCAACTTTCTTCCTGGTTTGTTCCCATACTTGTTTTTGGTGTCCCACTTTTTGATTTATCATTAGTTTTCTTTTCTAGATTACGTCGCGGAAAAAAGATTCATTCAGCATCAAAAGATCATACATATCATCGCCTATCTGAAAAAGGTGTTGATTTAGATAGAGCCGTTTTATTAATGCATGGCGTTTCATTGATATTAAGTGTTATTGGCTTTTTATGTCTAAATTTGCCATCGTTTTTAGCAAACATTTTCTTTTTCTTTATAATAGGATTGGGTGTGTTTGCTTTTTTTGTATTAGATAAAAATTACAAATAGAGGAATATGGGTAAATATTATTTGGATTTTGAAAATCCTTTAAAACAAATTGATAATGAAATTCTTGAGCTCAAAGGGGGCTCGGAGTCTACCGAAAGTGTACAAAAGTTAACCCAATTACAACAGCAGTTGGCGAAGAGGATTGATAAAATTCATCAAGGGTTAAGTCGATGGCAAAAAGTCCAGTTAGCACGTCATCCTGAAAGGCCTTATACTCAAGATTATATACAATATTTATCGCCAGATTTTATTGAATTACATGGTGACAGGCATTTTTCTGATGATTCTGCAGTTATCACAGGGTTGGGAACAATTGAAGGCCAAAAAGTAGCGTATATTGGCCAACAAAAGGGGAGAAATACCAAAAATAACTTATTCCGAAATTTTGGAATGATGAGGCCTGATGGTTATAGAAAAGCATTACGTATAATGAAACTGGCTGAAAAATTTAATATCCCTGTGGTTTCTTTCGTAGACACGCCTGGTGCATATCCAGGGCTAGGAGCTGAAGAGAGAGGACAGGGCGAAGCCATTGCACGGAATTTATTGGAAATGTCTGGACTTAAAGTTCCAATTGTTTCGATTGTGATTGGTGAAGGAGCCAGTGGAGGTGCGTTGGGAATAGGAGTTTGTGACAGAATGATCATGCTAGAAAACACATGGTTCTCTGTCATTAGCCCCGAAGGATGTGCATCTATTTTATTTCATGATGCCTCCAAAGCATCTGATGCTGCAGAAGCTTTACAAGTGGTACCAAAAGACTTATTAGCCATTGGTATTTGTGATCGAATTATTTCTGAACCTAATGGTGGAGCGCATCGTGATTTTGAATCTACGGCCATTCTTCTTAAAGGGGTCGTTTTAGAAGATTTAGAACAATTGATGCAAGTTGATCCTGATTCATTTCTTGATAACAGAATTGCTAAATATGATAAATTGGGTTATTTCGATACGGCGGATTAAAATGTTAGAATTTCAATATCAAATGAAAGTCTTTTATAAAGACGTGGATCAAATGGGTATAGTATATTATTCAAGGTATTTGGAATATTTTGAAGCTGCGAGAACTGAAATGTTATCGTCCATTGGATTAGATTATGATAAGGTGGAAGAAAAAGGGGCTATGCTTCCTGTAATTGAAGCGCATGTAGAATATAAAAAAGGGGCAGTGTTTGGACAAAATATCACCATCCACACTTCCATTATTTCCCGACCCAAAGTAAGAATGAAATTTAACTATAAGATTACTCCCACCGATTCTGACGACGTATTAGTTTCAGGGTATACAACACATGCATTCACTAATGTGGATGGTAAGCCGATCAAAGCGCCTTTATATATTCGTAACCTGTTAAAAAATCATATTGATTAAATATCCATTTCCTTATTGATTAATTAGATAAACAGCACATCCTGCCAAAATTCCGCCTACAACGGTTGATAGTTCCAAAGATTCCCCTAAAAATATCATTGCAAAGAGAACGGCAGTTACTGGAACTGTAAATATAAAAGAACTTACTTTTTTTGGTCCCAAAATGAGCGCACCTTTAAAATAGGTTGAAGTGGCAAAAGCCATAGCAAGTACTGATACGACAATCATATTGAGCCAAAATATCCAATTATAAGA
>LSCF01000066.1 GCA_001577025.1 Fidelibacterota bacterium TCS55
GGGAGATTCTGCAGGAGGTTCTGCGAAACAAGGAAGAGACCGGCGGACCCAGGCAATTTTACCCCTTCGGGGAAAAGTAATTAACTCTGAAAAAGCTCGGGTTGATAAACTTTTGTCTAACAACGAGGTGCAATCTATTATCACAGCCCTAGGCGCAGGATTTGGCGGCTCTGAAGATGAAAACGGCGAGCGCTCCGCCGGTGATTTTGATGTTGAAAAATTGCGCTACCATAAAATCATTATTATGACAGACGCAGATGTGGACGGGTCCCACATCCGGACCTTGCTACTTACATTCTTTTACCGAAAGATGAAAGAAATCATAGATGGGGGATATCTCTATTTAGCGCTTCCACCTCTTTATCGAATATCCCAAGCAAAAAAACAACTATACGCCTATGATGACAACGAAAGAGATTTAATTGTTGAACGGATGCAAAAGGAAAATAAAAAAACAAAAGTGGGCATCCAGCGCTATAAGGGCTTGGGCGAAATGAACCCAGGCCAACTTTGGGAAACAACGATGGATCCAGAGAGCAGAACCCTGATGCAGGTTACAGTTGAAAGCGCTGCGGAGGCGGCAGAAACATTTCAAAACCTCATGGGAAGCGACGTGGAGGCACGCCGAACCTTTATTGAGAAAAACGCAAAATTCGTCGTCAATCTAGACGTATAATAATTTAGGAACACCTATTCATGGTTGATTTTAACAGAGACAACACACTTCCCAGAGACATTGTAGATGAAATGCGGGAAAGCTACCTCAACTATTCCATGTCGGTTATCGTCTCGCGCGCATTACCAGACGTGCGAGACGGGTTAAAACCTGTACATCGTCGCATTTTATACGGCATGAGCGAGTTGGGGTCAAGCTGGAACAGGCCTTATAAAAAATCGGCGCGTATTGTTGGCGATGTGTTGGGAAAATACCACCCTCACGGCGACAGCTCTGTTTATGACGCCCTCGTTCGAATGGCTCAAAACTTTTCAATGCGGTATGAGCTTGTTGACGGTCAGGGCAATTTTGGATCGATAGACGGTGATAACGCTGCGGCTATGCGCTATACAGAATCGCGCATGACCAAACTGTCCAGCGAAATGTTAAAAGACCTGGAAAAAGACACGGTTAACTGGGAGCCAAACTTTGACGAAACGCTAAAAGAGCCATCTGTTTTGCCATCTGCTGTTCCCACTCTTTTGGTAAACGGGTCAGAAGGAATCGCAGTTGGGATGGCAACGAAAATTCCACCACACAATTTAGGTGAGGTTGTTAATGGTTTAGTTGCCATGATTGATGATGAAGCCATTACAACGGAAGAATTGATGTTTCACATCAAAGGACCGGACTTCCCTACGGCCGGTCTCATTTTGGGGATGGACGGGCTAAAAGAAGCCTATGAAACGGGTCGGGGTAAAATCAAAATGCGCGCCCGAGCTCACGTTGAAACAAACAAAAACGGCAAAGACAGCATTGTTATTACTGAGGTTACCTATCAAACAAACAAAGCCAACCTGGTTGAGAAAATAGCAGATCTTGTTCGTGATAAAAAAATTGTAGGCATCTCAGACCTAAGAGACGAATCTGATAAAGACGGAATCCGGGTGGTTATTGAAACCAAGCGCGATGCGGTACCCGAGGTTATTTTAAACCAACTTTATAAACACACACAGCTTCAAGATACATTCGGTATTATTTTATTGGCCCTTGTAGATGGTGTTCCCAAAATAATGCCGCTAAAAACCGTTTTAAGCTACTTTGTTGAATTCCGCCATGAAGTTGTGGTTCGACGGACAAAGTTTGAGCTAAAAGAGGCGGAAGCGCGCGCCCACATTTTAGAAGGGCTAAAGATTGCGCTGGATAATATTGATGCTGTGATAAAAATCATTCGCGGCAGCAAAGACCCGGCACAAGCAAAAGAAGGCTTGATGAACGGCTTTAATCTCTCAGAGGTTCAATCCCAAGCAATCTTAGATATGAGGCTGCAGAAGCTCACAGGCCTAGAGGTGGACAGGGTTGTAGCCGAATATAAAGAAATGATAAAACTAATTTCTCATCTCAAGGGAATACTAGAAAACAAACAACAGCGGATGGATATTATCAAATCTGAATTATTGGAGATCAAAAACCAATATGGCGATGAGCGACGGACAGAAATAATCCCCGTTGATACCCAGTTTTCAATGGAAGACATGATTGCCGAAGAAGAGGTGGTGCTAACTATCACCCACCAGGGGTATATAAAACGAACAGCGCTCAACACATATAGAACACAAAGAAGGGGTGGTCGCGGCGTTCAGGGCGCCATGAGTAAAGATGAAGATTTCATAGAACATCTATTCATTGCCAACACACACAATTATATGCTTTTCTTTACGGATATGGGAAAGTGTTATTGGTTAAAAGTGTATGACATTCCCCAGGGGGGACGCGCGGCGCGGGGCAGAGCCATCGTAAATTTGATTGGATGTGAGCCAGGCGAGCGGGTAGAGGCCTTCGTAAGCGTTAAAGCCTTTGATGATGATCACTATATTGTCATGTCCACTCGAAATGGAATTATTAAAAAAACAGTTCTATCTGCCTATGGAAACCCAAGAAAAGGGGGTATTTATGCCATCGAGATTCGAGAGGGTGACAAACTAATCGAAGCCAGAATTACAAACGGCGAACATGATATTCTATTGGGCACTCACGAGGGAAAATCAATCCGGTTTTCTGAAAACGACATTCGACCCAGCGGAAGAAAAACAATGGGTGTAAAAGGAATAACCCTCAGCTCAAAAGAAGACTATGTTGTCGGCATGCTTGTAGTGCGCAGGGAAGGAACGGTATTGGTTGCCACAGAAAAAGGGTATGGAAAACGAACCGAAGTCCTGCAATATAGAACACAGACCCGCGGTGGCAAAGGCGTTTTAACTATGCGGTGTACAGATAAAACAGGTAAAATGGTCAATATAATGGAGGTCGTTGATTCTGACGATTTAATTGTTATTACGGACTCAGGCGTGCTCATGCGACAGCCAGTAGGCGCCATCCGGACTATTGGCCGCGTTACGCAAGGCGTTCGACTTGTGAAGCTTGATGAGGGGTCAAACATTTCTTCTATAACAAGGGTGCTTAGTGAAGACGCAGCAACAAAACAAAAAGAAGAAGAAAACAACCAGCTCTCAATTGACCCAACTGAACCACCGCAAGGTGAATGAGCATAAAGAACAATATTGAGCAGGTACTTAGCCGGATAAATACAACCAAAGTCCAATGTGGGGCAAGACAACCCGTTCAATTAATTGCGGTTTCAAAAACACAACCGCTTAATAAAATTGTTGACGCACACAACAACGGCATCACCCAAATCGGGGAAAACAAAATTCAAGAGGCCGTTGAAAAGTTTACAAAAAAAGACGTACCGCGCGGCCTAAAAAAGCGATTTATTGGACACCTCCAATCCAACAAAATTAATAAATGCTTACAACTGTTTGACACTGTCGACTCCATTGACAGCTTGAGACTCATAAAAAAGTTGAACAAAAAGGCAGGAGACCTTGGAAAAACGATACCCGCCCTCCTAGAGATTAACACCACGGGCGAAACACAAAAAAACGGATTCGACCCTGAGGATATTGATGCCATATTAGCCTCTCTAAGCTTTGAGAACATAGCCGTGTGTGGGCTCATGACCCTTGGTCCAAGCAGTAAAAAAACTACAGAAACAAGAATGGCCTTTAAAAGACTGCGGGATCTAAAAGATGAAATTAACAGACAGGCCGAAGGGCCCCCAATAACTGAGCTGTCAATGGGTATGACAGGAGATTTAGAAATTGGAATTGAAGAGGGTAGCACAATGGTTCGAATAGGAACGGGGATTTTTGGGGAACGCCAGGCTCCACAAAACAAACGAAATAACAATTAACGAATTATAATCAGTGATAAAAAGGACAAAACCAATATCGTTCTTGCTTTTGCCCCTCTTAATCGGCTGTTCTGGACCTAACAATACCGCCATTGCAAACATTGTTGCAAAAAATAATAGCAGCGTCTCAGGCTCCGCTATTTTCAATGAAAAAGACGGGAAGGTCAAAATTGATGTATCAATCACAGGAGTGGGCGCTGGCCCGGTCGCTGTCCATATACATGTAACCGGCGACTGTAGCTCTGACGATGGAAAATCAACCGGGGGACACTGGAACCCCACAGGCGAAGACCATGGAAAATGGGGCGAGCCCCCATTCCACAGCGGAGATATCGGCAATATAACAATTGATCAATATGGTGCGGGCACACTATCTCTGGTCGACACCTATGGAAGGTGGACAATCGGCGGCCCCCCGAAAACGAACATAATAAACAAGGCGATTATTATTCACCTAGGGGACGACGATATGCACTCACAACCCACCGGCGCGGCGGGTGGGCGAATTGGGTGTGGTGTGATTAGATTAAAAAATTAAAGAGGCTTAAACGCTGCGGATAAACGCGCACCAAGCTGTATATTGTTTAGCGCAAGAGCCACATTTGTTTCAACGCTTTTTCCACCCGTCTCTTTATCAATTTCTGACAAAAGGAAGGGCGTTAAACCTTTCCCAGAAATACCCCTCTCATCAGCAAGGGCAACAGCTTTAGCAACAAAGCTTTCAACAAAATCAACGGCCATTGAAAACTTTTCGGGCGGTGGGTTAACCACAAGAACACCGCTACCTGTTTTTATTTTATAATGGTGGTCTAAAAAACTTAAAAGCTGTTCGACAGAATCGGCCGACCAAGACAGTTTTCCACCACCGGACCTGGAATAGAAAACCGGGAATTCATCTGTTTTAAACCCGACAACAGGAACAGAAAGCGTTTCAAGTATTTCCCGCGTTTTTCCAATATCCAAAACGGCCTTTGCGCCCGCAGAAATCGTAGTTACCGGGTACCTCGATAGCGCAAATAAATCTTGCGACACATCAAAGGAATATTCCACGCCCCGATGAGCGCCACCAATTCCTCCAGTTGCAAAGAAAGGAACCCCCACACTGTGAGCGGCATAAATGGTTGCAGAGACAGTCGTACCTCCAAATGTTTTTTGCGACAGGGCCAGCCCCAAGTCTCTAAGAGATATTTTTATTAACTCACCATTTTGAAAAAGTGCAGACTCTTGTTCTTCGCCGAGCCCAACACAAACAGAGCCACCAACAACCGCAACGGTTGCGGGAACCACATCAAAAGACCGAACCAGGTCGTTTGCTCTTTGTAAAAAGTTGCGATTTTCTGGATACGGCAACCCGTGCGTTATAATTGTAGACTCCATAGCCAAAACAGGCCGGCTCAGCCGAAGGGCCTCTTCAACCTCGGGGGAGAAATAAAATTGATCTAAATTCACCCCAAAACTTAATATAAGTTGGGGGTAAGTTTTCTTAATTATCCAGAAGAATAAGGCCAAACTTGAAACGATTAAACCCCAAAAATTTTAACATAAAATCCAACATATCTATTGAAGACCGCGGCGACGATGTTTGTATCATTATCAACCGCAAGTCTCGAATTATTATGAAAGACAGTGAAAGAATTCTTGGCTATGTTAAAGCAATTCAAGACGCGCTTCCCAAACCAATAAACATAGAAACAAGTGCGCCGGTTTGCAGCAAAACAAAAGCCCACCTACAAAACCAATCTGTTTTGATAAAAGTCACACACCAAAAGACGACAAATACGACATGATTTCATTTAAAAATACCGTAATTTCTCGGCTAAGCCCGGCACAATATTTTACTAAATGTCAAACAAATTTAAAGATACAGACCCACTAGAAACCAAAGAGTGGCTGGAATCGATAGAGGACACCCTCGAAGAACATGGATATGAACGGACGCGGTTTCTGTTAGAAACACTTATTGATTATGCCCAATCGAAAGGCGCTCGTTTACCTTTCAACACCAGCACGCCATTTGTAAACACAATATTACCGGGTCAGCAACCGGAATATCCCGGTGATCGTGTTATCGAGCGAAAAATCAAATCCATTGTGCGCTGGAATGCCATGGCCATGGTCACTAAAGCCAACACAGAAACTCCCGGAATCGGTGGTCATATTTCCACCTATGCTTCAGCGGCCACCCTCTATGAAGTTGCCTTTAATCACTTTTTCAAAGGAGCGGACCATCCCAACGGGCAAGACTTGATCTTTTTCCAAGGACATGCATCACCGGGCATTTATGCTCGAGCTTATTTGGAAGGCCGCATTGGCAAAGAAGAACTCCATAATTTCCGAAGAGAGTTGTCCGATGAGGGCGGATTATCTTCTTATCCCCACCCCTATCTTATGCCAAATTTTTGGCAATTTGCCACTGTATCTATGGGTCTCGGTCCCATCATGGCCATATATCAAGCCCGGTTTATGCATTACATGGTTGACCGAGGTTTTATGGAGGATACGGGCCGGAAAGTGTTTGCTTTTCTCGGTGATGGCGAAATGGATGAACCTGAAGCCCTGGGAGCGCTTACGTTGGCCTCTCGAGAAAACCTCGACAATTTGATTTTTGTGGTAAATTGCAATCTACAGCGATTGGATGGTCCTGTTCGCGGCAATTCGAAAGTGATTCAAGAATTGGAGGGCGCTTTCCGGGGCGCTGGCTGGAATGTGATTAAAGTGATCTGGGGCGAGGACTGGGATCAATTTTTAGATGGCGATCATGGCGACCTACTTCTACAACGACTGGAAGAAGTGGTGGATGGTGACTTGCTGAAATATGTGGTGGAAGGCGGCGCCTATATCCGGGAACACTTTTACGGAAAATATCCAGAACTACTGAAAATGGTGGAAAATATTTCCGATGAAAAATTGGCTAGATTGCGATTGGGCGGCCATGATCCATTGAAAATTTTCGCTGCTTATAATGAAGCAGTGAATTTTAAAGGGAAACCAACAGTGATTCTGGCACGAACCATCAAAGGTTATGGCCTGGGTGAAGCAGGCGAGGGACGAAACATTACCCACAACCAGAAAAAGTTAAACCGAGAAGAGCTTCTATATTTCCGCGATCGGTTTAATGTTCCCCTTACCGATGAGGAAGCCATGAAAGCGCCCTTTTATAAATTTGACCCATCAAGCGAAGAGTACAAATATCTACAAGAACGCCGAAGGGAGTTGGGCGGCCCGCTCCCCATCCGCACCAATAAATCCACACCGCTGGACCTGCCGAATATTTCAATTTTCCAGGAGTTGTTGGATGGTACAGGCAACAGGGAAATATCCACCACCATGGCGTTTGTCCGATTGATAACTATCCTGACGAAGGATAAAACTGTCGGTAAAAATATCGTTCCCATTATTCCCGATGAAGCGCGCACTTTTGGGATGGATCCCTTGTTCCGGCAACTGGGAATCTATGCCCACAAAGGGCAACTCTATGATCCTGTAGATTCAGACCAATTTCTCTTTTACAAAGAAGCTAAAAATGGCCAAATTTTGGAAGAGGGCATCAATGAAGCCGGCGCCATTTCTTCATTCATTGCAGCGGGGATGAGTTACAGCAACCACGGCATTCACATGATTCCTTTCTACATTTATTATTCCATGTTTGGGTTCCAACGAGTGTGGGATTTTATTTGGGCAGCCGGAGATATGCGCGCACGGGGATTTTTGTTTGGTGGTACTGCGGGACGCACCACGCTGAATGGCGAAGGGCTTCAGCACCAGGATGGGCACAGTCATTTAGCTGCAGCGGCAACCCCAAACATTAAAGCCTACGATTTAGCCTATACCTATGAGATTGCAACTATTGTTCATCACGGGATGAAGGAAATGGTCCAGGACAATAAAGATGTCGTTTATTATCTCACGTTGGAAAATGAGAATTATGTGCATCCGCCCATGCCGGCGGATGTGGCCGATGATATTATTAAAGGGCTTTATAAAATTCATACCACGGAGAAGCCGGTGATCCGTTTGCTTGGCAGCGGCCCCCTCATGGGGGAAGTTTTGGCAGCGGCAGAATTGTTGAAACAAGATTGGGGCATCGAGCCGGGGATTTGGAATGTCACCAGTTTCAGTGAATTAAGACGAGACGCGGAAGAGGTGGATAGGTGGAATTTGATCCATCCCGATCAGGAGCAAAAACAATCCCATTTGGAGCGTAAGTTGAGCAAACATCGTGTACCAACCGTTGTATCCTCGGATTATGTGAAAATGGTTTCAGAGCAAATCGGCCCCCATGTTCCTGGCCCTTATTATGCATTGGGAACGGATGGATTTGGCCGTAGCGATACCCGGGAAAATCTTCGCCATTTTTTCGAAGTGGATCGTTATTATATCGTTCTCACCGCCATCCGCGCTTTAGCGCTGGATGGGAAAATGGATATGTCCAAAGCGGATGAAGTTATGAAAAAATATAATATAGACCCGGAGAAACCGA